>JABUEW010000178.1 GCA_013314855.1 Bacillota bacterium
GCAAACATCTCCAAAATCATCAAGGCCATAGACGAGATTGCCTTCCAGACCAACCTGCTGGCCTTAAACGCCGCGGTAGAGGCTGCCCGCGCCGGCAAACACGGCAAAGGGTTCACCGTGGTGGCCGAGGAAGTGCGGAACCTGGCCCAGCGGAGCGCCAAGGCGGCCAAAGAGACCGCCGAGATGATCGAGGGTTCGATCAAGAAGACCGAGGTAGGCACCAAAATTGCCGAGGAAACTTCTAAAGCCCTTGAAGAAATTGTGCTGGGCGTCAGCAAGGTAACCGACTTCATCAGCGAGATAGCCTCCGCTTCCAAGGAGCAGGCCCTTGGCATCAGTCAAATCAACGAGGGGTTGGGCCAGGTCGACCAGGTCACCCAGCAGAACTCCGCCAGTTCGGAAGAGCTTGCCGCGGCCAGCGAAGAGATGTCCAGCCAGGCCGAGATGGTCAGGCAGATGCTTGGCAAGTTCAAACTTAAAAAGCAGGGCGCAGGCAGTTCCTTTGCGGCAGGGCCCGTGAGCGCAGGCAGGCCGTACCTGGAACACAAACAGAGCAGGAGCGCGGCCCAGAAGGTTTCCAGGCTGGCATTGGCAGAGGTTGCCGCTACATCGGGCGGCAAGGTAAACCCGGAGGATATTATATCTCTGGATGACGTGGATTACGGCAAGTTCTAAACCTTGTATTTAAATATTTGGATACTACTAGAAAATAACCGCAGAACTATATAAATTGTATTGAATAAAGTATCGACTGAATGTAGTCCATAGCCTCCCGAAGCGTTGGAGATGGACCACTTCCTTTCCCTTAAAAAACCGTAAATAATCTTTGATGCCGGGGCTGTCGATGGGCTGGATCAGGTGCTCATAGGTAGTCCTGGCTTTTTATTCGCGGCGAGATCCTCATACAGGTCCAAGATAGCTTAAATATAAGTCATATCGACAACAATTTGGTTCTCCTTTAATACCTTTACAGAACTGAACGTTAAAGGTAATTTCGCGGTACTCTTAAAATGTAGCATCTTCTCAGACATCGGAGAATTTTACAAAATAAAAAAGCATTTAGGAATTTGCTCAAGTTATTTAGGGGACTTATTTAGGGCCAGAGAGCTGACATATAAGGTCATAATTTGTCGAAATATGTTAGAAAAATTACGCAAAGTAAGGGTAGGATAAATGTCAATTTATGTTGAAATTATAGACTATAGTAGTATATTTAAGAAATAAATAGTTTTATTATATTGTATATTAGTAGTATAGTAGTATATTTAAAGGGCAAGTCCAATTTTGTCTGTAAAGCAGCTTAGGCCTGGTTAAGCGGCACTGGAAGTATTCTCCTTATTTTGATTGCCAGTAAAAACTTGATTATCAGCAAGCATTATTTTAGCTCTTTTTCAGTAAAAACTGACTCTTTCCATCGCCGGTTTGTTCGCCATAAAGTGGGAGAAAGCCAGCTTACTTTATCATCAAAAAAGCGGGGGGTGACATTTGCTTGAGATTCCTTTTAAGCCCCTGCGAGAGTGAGGTTTTATGAAAAATATTTATTGTTCCAAAAAATCCTGGAATGAATCTGAAAATTTTTTTAAATCGTTATTTTATAATATCGGAACTCCGGCAGTAGTTATTGAAGAAAGTTCAATAATAACTCTGGCCAACCGGGAGTTTGAAAAAATATCAGGATTCTCCATTGAAGAAATTGAGTATAAAAAAAGTATATTTGATTTTATTATAGGAGATGACTTGTTCAAAGTAAAAAAATATCATTTGTTGCGAAGAATCGGGTCTGATATAGTTCCCAATAGTTATGAATCCCAAATTATAGATAAATTTGGTAATATAAAGAACATTCTTTTGACAGTAGCAATGATTCCCGGAACAAAAAAGAGTGTAGTATCTTTTTTTGATATAACCGAGAGTAAAATTGCAAAGGAAGCAATCCTGGCCAACCAACAAAAATTTCTGTCTGTAATAGAATTTCTACCGGATGCGACTTTTGTAATCGATCAAAACAAGAAAGTTATAGCCTGGAACAAAGCTATGGAAGAAATGACCGGTGTGCCCAGGGGAGCTATTATAGGTACAGGTGATTACGCAGAAGCAATATACGGGTCTGAACAATCTATTCTCATAGATAACGTAATAAAAGCTACTACAAATAACACTGATATTATGGAAAAAGAAATTTTTCTTCCCAATGCCTATCAGGGTAAAGGAGCCTACTTTCGCATAATAGCCTCTCCCCTGTTTGATGGAAATGGTAATCTAATTGGGGCAATAGAATCGCTACATGATATTACAAATATGCGAAATGTTGAAAATCAACTAAGACAGGCTCAAAAAATGGAAGCTGTCGGCCTTCTGGCCGGTGGTATAGCACATGATTTCAATAACCTCTTAACAGGCATTCTTGGTAATGTTTCATCAATTCTGGCAGATACTTCTCATAGTGAAGAGCATTTTGACGCTTTAAAAGAAATTGAGCAGGCAGCGTTAATGGCTGCCGATATCATAGAAAAACTTCTCGGTTTTTCAAGAAAGTCCATAATGCAGTCTAACGTAGTCAATGTAAATGATAGTATTTTTGAAACATGTAAAATCTTAGAAAGAACTATTGATCCAAGGATAAACATAAAAACGGACTTGGCAAAAGATTTATGGTTGGCCGAAGCCGATAAAACTCAAATTATACAGATTTTAATAAATCTTTGCTTGAATTCCCAAGATGCAATGACAGAAGGCGGAGTCATTACCATTACAACCAAAAACGTAAGTCTTGGTAAAGATTGTCTTAATCCCAAAAAATCTTATATTCGACCAGGCAATTTTGTAAATATAACGGTAAGTGATACAGGTTGCGGTATGACGCCGGAAATACAGGAAAGAATATTCGAGCCCTTTTTTACCACCAAGGAAATTGGGCATGGTACGGGTCTCGGGCTTTCCATGGTTTACGGCATTGTTAAACAACTAAAAGGCTGGATCGATTGCTATAGTGAACCTGGCGCCGGAACTAGTTTTACAATATATTTGCCCAGGTATACAGGTGAAAAAAATCCTGAAGTCCAATATAATATTTCCAGAAAAATAGCGAAGATATCAGGAAATGAAACCATTCTAATCGTAGATGACGAAAAAATTGTTAGAAATTTTACAAAAAGAGTGCTTCTAAAGAATGGATATAAAACTTTAACAGCCGGTGACGGACAGGAAGCAATTGACATTTACCTTAATGAGTGGGAAAAAATTGACCTCGTCGTACTTGATCTTACGATGCCAAAACTCTCCGGCAAGGATGTTTTAGTTGCTTTAAAAGAAATAAATCCATCAGTGAAAGTATTGTTAACAAGCGGGTATTTATTTAATGACTTTAAAGAACCTTTTTTCCCGGAATGTGAGTTTTTACATAAGCCTTTTACAGAAGGCGAACTTTTAAGCCAATTGAAAAGCTTATTACAAAAAGAATAGAGGGGTGAATACCCGTTTTTTGTAACGGGGTTTTAGTATGAACGAAATTGCTGAAATAGGAAATTTGATCAGGCAAAAAGCTCACGATTTAAATAACCTTATAATGGTTATAAAAGGCAATATGACATTAATGCAATGCGAGGATGAAGAAATAGTTAATGATAACTTGGAATCTATAAGAGCATGCAAAGAAATTATAAATTCCCTTTTAATCGTTGGCCGCAGGTTAAACAGTATGGGAGCAGCTGAATATGGCACGGATATTAATAGTAGAAGATAATATTAAAATTCAAAAGTTGCTTTTACGTTCTTTAGAACAGTATCAGTTAGATACAGCAGTCAGCGGCAGCGAGGCAGTTTCTAAAGTTAGCTCGGAGCAATTTCAAGCTGTTTTACTGGATGTTGTTTTGCCTGATTCAAATGACCTGGAAATCCTCCGAAAGATAAAAGAACTACAACCTGATTGTCAGGTAATAGTAATGACAGGACATGGCAGTATACCTTTAGCTGTAGATGCAATAAAAAGCGGAGCTTATGATTTTATTGAAAAACCGTTCAGTCCACCTGAAATTAAATGCCTTTTGACGAAGGCTATAGGAGAGTCCCCCAAAAGTGCCGGTCGTTTGCCTGAAAATGTTGTTTCGATAGCCGACAGAATTGGTTTTGTAGGTTATCAAAGCAAGGAAATACAAGAATTATTATTAACTGCATATAAAATAGCAAATAAAGATCTAAATGTACTTATTTGTGGTGAAACCGGTACAGGTAAGGAGTTCTTGGCAAGGTTTATTCACACTGCCTCCATGAGATCGAACGAGAGGTTTTTCCCCGTTAACTGCGGGGCGCTCACTGAAAGTTTAGTAGAGAGCGAACTTTTCGGGCATGAAAAAGGGGCTTTTACCGGGGCCGACCGGCTCCGGCGAGGTTGTTTTGAACTGGCGGACAAAGGAACAATTTTTCTTGATGAGGTTGGAGAAGCTTCTTTGAGCCTCCAGGCCAAGTTCTTAAGAGTGTTGGAAACAGGGGAGTTCCAGCGGGTAGGGGGCGAGCATTTTGTTACTGTGGATGTTCGGGTACTGGCGGCCACTAATGTAGATCTGGTAAAGGCCGTTAAAAAAAAGATTTTTCGAGAGGATCTGTATTATCGTTTGGGTGCGGTACTTCTACACATGCCGCCGCTGCGCAACCGCCGGGATGATATTTTGTCTCTGGCTTATTATTTTATTCGCCGGTCTTCAGTACAGGGGACCGCCCCGGTTTTATCCCCGGAAGCAATACAGGTTTTATTAAACTATTCCTGGCCGGGTAACGTTCGTGAACTTTCAAACGTGGTTCAACAGGCTGTCGCATTTACTGAAGGAGGGGTTATATTACCGGCGCACCTGCCTGTTTACTTGCGGCAAAACAAAAGCATGGAATTGATAAACAGGCTCAATACGGGAAGAGAAAGCATTTTGCCCCCTCCCAGTATTGATGAATGTGAAAAAGCTGCTATTACAGCAGCCCTGGAATATTGTAAGGGCAGTGTCCCCGAAGCCGCAGCTATTCTGGGCATAGGACAAGCAACTTTATATAGAAAGATAAACAAATTAAACCTTATGACCTTAAAAAGAGGAGCCAACTAGTAAGAATAAATGTTAAGAATAATATCAAAATGATAATTTATAATTTTATCAAAATGATAATTTATCTTTTCTAATAAAGCTGCAAGTTTCTTATAGGGTAATATTTCTAAGGAAAAATGCCGCCAGCAAATGGTAATTGTTGGTGGCATTATTATTGCTACTTATGTCTTTGGTAATAAAATCCTTTAGTTAGCTCTATGTAATACTGCTACAGGGATATTGGATCTGACATTACCGGTACATAAGAAAAATTATAGGAGGAAGACATGAACATCCTGCTAGTTGATGATGATGCAGATTGTTTGGACGGCCTGGTCACCGTCCTGGAACCTGCGGGGCACCAGTGTGACATGTTCACTGTCCCGGAAAAAGCATTGGAATCATATCAACAAAAGCAATACGACACGGTTATTACCGATTTGAAGATGCCCGGTTTAAGCGGGATTGAGGTATTAAAAAAGGTTCGTTCCATAAATCCCGAAGCCAAGGTTATTATCACTACCGGGTACGGAGATGCGGAGACAGTTATTACCGCCTTAAATAACGGGGTGTATGCTTTTTTTGATAAACCAATTGAAACAAAAGATTTAATGGAAACCCTGGAAAAAATTGAGCGTGATCAGCGGGTAAAAAATTCAGCACCCAGAACCTAGAAGACAGAATAAAACCCCATTTTGTATTCTGACTCCTGACTCCTGTATTCTTAAAGAATTGACTATTGTATACCTAGATCTTTTACAGTGGAGGTGAGAGATATGAGCTTAAAAGAGAGGCTGGACGCAGACCTGTTGGAAGAAGATTACGAGGAGGATGAAGATACCCAGGAAGACAAATACCTGACCTTTATCCTGAGCCAGGAAGAATACGGGATCGAGATCAGGCACGTCACAGAGATAATCGGCATTCAGAACATAACCGAAGTGCCCGACATGCCCC
>JABUEW010000179.1 GCA_013314855.1 Bacillota bacterium
TCCGGTCAGAATTGCCTGTCGTTTGAAAAAGGGGCAGAAAATATAAAGAGATATCTGAAAGTTGAAGTGAGTGAAAGTACGGTAAGGATTGTAGCGGAGAGGATAGGACAGATTACATATGAAAAAGTGAGACTTGTCAAGAACATTGTGTCTGAGGTAAATAACGTAACTGGAAAAGCTGTCGTATATCATAAGCATGTGAACTTATCAAAGGAACTGCATTTTTCCATTTTGATTGCCTCAGGTTTTCCCTTTGCAAGTAAATGTTAATTTCCAACATTTCTACTGAACTAAAATACCCCCCGGATTTTATGCGAATTTTTTCAATGAGACTATTGATGCTTTCCACGCTGTTCGTGGTATAAATATATTTTCTTAAAGGCTCAGGATATTTCGTGAAAGCAAAATAATATTCTGATTTATCCAACAGAGTGTTGATATAGCGAGGATAGCCTGATTTAAACCTATCACAGAGGTTTTCAAACTTTTCAACTGCTTCCTCGTGCGAAGAAGAAAACTTTATTCTATCCAGTTCTTTATTAAACTCTGAAGCATCAGTCTTGCTCATTTGTTTGCGTATGTTACGCTGGAGATGAACAAAACAAAGCTGATGGTCAGCATAAGGATATACAGCTTTAACAGTTTCAATTATACCTGGGAAATCATCGCTTATAACTATCAATACTTTTTTAAGACCCCTGTTAACCAGATCTTCAAATACCTTGTTCCATTCAGCCCTGTTTTCCCTGCCAAAGAATGTGTATATACCAAAGATGTCTTTTTTACCTTCCATCTCAATGCCTAATACAACATAACATGTGGCTTTTTTAACTTTTGACGCATCTTTTATTTCGCAATCATAAGCATCTATTAGTAAGGCAAAAGCTTCATGGGTCAGTTCCCTCTGTTTAAAAAGCTGAAGTTCATTTTTAAGATGTTCTTTTATTTTATTGAGTTCTTCATCAGAATAAGGCAAATCAAGGCTTCTTAGAGTATTTAAAAGTGATGCTTCCGAGTAACCATTTACAACAAGCGACATAAAAGAAGTTCAGTATATGACTCATCTACCCTTTTATAATGTTTGGGTAGTATACTTGGCCTGAACATGCCTGACCTGGTTCTTGGTACGGATATTTCAAGATTACCTACAGGAGTTGCAAGTTTTCTATCATAGAAACCGTTACCTTTATCATCTTCGTTTTTATAAAGATATATTTGTCGTTCAGACATCATAAAGCTATCAAGCAGGTCTTCCAGCAGCTTTTTCAAAGCAGGCCTGGAAGGATCCTCTTCTGAACAATATTTGCCAAGTACTTTCTCGATTGCAATGTTTTTGACGCTTTCATAATAGGTATTTTTATCCATAATTACCATCCTCCCTTACAATTTTATTATACCTCAGACACAATTTTATTTTAACTCCCATATCCCTATCCCCCCTCCTGACAATGAGTCCAAAATGGTTATCTTTGCAGAAAGTGTTATGGACAAGATAGATAATGGAAAAGTAGATGAAGTAATTAATGAATTACCGGATGTTAATGAGTTACCTCCGGGTGTGCCAAACCTGAAAAAATATCTTATTAACAACAGGGGACGTGTAAATTATCCTGAGTATAAAGAGAAAGGTTATCATATTGGAAGTGGAGCAGTAGAAAGCGGACATAAAAGTGTAATTCAACAAAGATTAAAGCAAGCAGGGATGCGATGGAATAGGTCAGGAGGCCAGTATATAGCTACTTTAAGAGCAAAAAGTGCAAGTAATCAATGGGATTTGGTAAGGGAGAATATTGCAGCATAGAACAATATAATACTTTTCTACATACAACAGTGGAATTGACGTCTTGATAAGATGATAAGAAATTAAAATTGATAAATTTTAATTTGCCTTGTTAAAATTTAGAATTAAGGTTTGCTGGGAGTGACTTCCATAATTAATGGTATTTTGTGGTTATATTGTATTTTTCTGTTACACAAATAAAAATCGCACCCGCCAATCATGTGTCTTCGGTTGATACACAAGTACAACAGAAATCTGGTCAAGTGCTTCCACTATGGCATTTCCTGTTGGACGGTCTGTCTTTACCTTGCCTGCTATTTGAATTCTTCCACCTTCTTTTTTTAGTGAGGCCCTTACATTACGCTCCAGTAAGTTTAATATCATAAGTGAGATAATCATGACATACCCCAATGCTTCCAACCTCTTAGGGCTCTTTACAAATAGTTCGTCAATAAAGTAGGGAGCTTTAAGAACCTTGAAGCATGCTTCCACGGATACCTGCTCCTTATACTCCCGTAGTATATCCGTATCATCCATTTGTTCTTTCGGAACATTGCTTACAAGTACAAACATTCCTTCTTTATCCCGGTATTCCTTGATTTTTACATCATTTTTGTGCACTGTTATATCCAACCGGTATACAGTTTCAGCCTGTGCAACTTCATCTTTACTGGGACGTCCCCTTGATGAGCGTTTTAAAACCTTTCCTTCTTCATGAACCTTAAACGTTAGCTCATGATATGAAAGTCCAAGGGCTTTCTCCACCTGATTAATTTCTTCCAGAGCGTCCTTTTCACATAAAACCTTTCAAGTTTATATAACGGACGTCTCTGTGCTATAGTGTTCAGTACTATTGTCATAATAGCTTTTCCGGTACTCACTCTCCTATCATCCTGGTTGCCCAATTTTTCATCAATTAGCTCGGAAAGACCGATTTTATCACATATCCCTTTAAGGAGCGGCAGTGCTCCGTCTATACATAATTTGATTTTTTCCTGTACATTTATTGCCACTTGCATTCCCTCCACTGTTAGTTTATTATTATTACATTAACATATACAGTAGATTTAATGCATTGGTATTTGTTGGTTAATTTATACCTTTCCATTTACTATATCCGAAAAATAAGTTATATGATTCTACTAACTTTTATAGTTACATACACTCTTTTAACTCAAAGCCTACGATAGAACGACGAGGGAAAAATAAACAAAAACGAACCGACCTAAGACAGGCTAACTTTTATATATTGGTAACTAAAGATTATCATATTCCTCTTTATCATAAAATATATGAAGGTAATACTAATGATGTTGATAGTTTTAGTAAAATTGTCATGGACTTAAAAGAAAAACGTGACTTGCTTTGTAAAACTGAAAATCAAAAAAATAAATTTATTTTGATTTTTGATTCAGGCAATGTTTCCGAAACTAATATGAATATAATTAACGAATGTAATTTAAAATTTATAAGTAAACTAAAACCGTTCAATTATAAGGAATTATAAAAAATAAGCCTGGTTCAATATAAGCAGTATGTTACTGATAAGGGTGATGTATGTAATGATACAAAAATTTATGTAACAAATAAAAAAATATATGGTACAGAAAAAAAGATAGTTATTAAATACAATCAAGCCCATTTTGATGCAGAACATAAAACATTAAATGAGCATTTACTAGAGACGGAAAAAGGGTTAAAAGAACTTGAAAGTAGATTGAATGGATATATAAAAAATAATAAGTTGCCTTCAAATGTAACTTCAAAGACAGTTGAAAATAATATTAGAACTATATTTAAAAATAGGATTTACCTTAAAAAAATTATAGATGTTGAGGTTTTGGAAAAAGAAGGATTTCCTATGCTAAACTGGAACATTGATTTAGACAAACTTGAAGAATACAAAAAAACTTATTTAGGGAAAACTATTTATTTTACTAATGATTTAAACCTATCCGGTAATGAAATCGTACAAACTTATTCATATCAAAGTCAAATAGAAAAATTGTTTAAAATCAGCAAGAATAGAAATTCCGGATGTTGATGGCCTAAATACCATTGGACTAACCAAAAAATTAAAGTACATGCTTTTTATTGTTATATTTCTTTGTTGTTATTATCTTTACTCGAATTAGAACTTGATAAACTACAAATAAAGAACAATATAAATAATGTAATAGAGGAGCTTGGTGAGATACATGAGATAATTGAGCAGTATAAAAATAGTAATAATAAATCTATTACAATCAGAAGACACTCAAAATTAAATACTCTTCAGAAGAAGCTTTTTGACCATTTTAATTTAAAATCTTATTTTAAACAGTAGTAGGTTCTACACTTTTTTTATCAAACCTCTAAATATCAACGTTTCTTTAAAATAACTTGTAAACTCTGGCTCGGTGAGGATATGCCCATATTTCCCTGAATAACGGACTTCCGTCAGAGTCGCCATTTCTTCCAAGAGTTCGCGGACAGTGTACTTCTCAATGAGACCGGTTTTTCGCATCTTATCTGATTGTGTTTACAAATAGGAGTGCATATGTTAGAGAATCCACTTAAATGAAAACACTATGAAGCTGTAATTAATTATTTGACCATAAGATGGTATCTGTAATATGTACAGTTCTACGAAATAGGGCAGAAGTTTGCGTACATAAAGTTATATACGCTTCCCATTCAATACACCTTATCTCTTTTGAAAGTTTTTTGGTGATAACCCGGTAACTTTTTTAAAGCATTTACTAAAATAGTATACATCGTTGAAACCGCACAATCTTGCTGTTTCCGTAACCGATACTCCTTTCTTCAGAAAATCTTTTGCCTTTTCTACTTTGATGTTGGTGAGATATTCTATAGGTGATCTTCCCGTGACCTCCTTGAAAATTTTCCGCAGGTACTGAGTGCTTATATTCACCTTAGCACCTAAATCTTCCATTTTTATAGTGATATCGGAAGAATAGTTTTCAATCATATATTCTATAATTCTTTCAATCTTTCTTATCTTGTCATATTGAAATTTTTTATTAGCCTGCCAGGATATAAGTAAGTTAAGTATTTCAAGGAAACTTGCCTTAAGTCTTATTCTATCGTTAGGCATATCACTGAGCCAATGATTGCTGCAATCGTTAAAAAGCTTCTGAAGCCGGTTGAAAAGGTACATATCATTGATTTTTTGACATGGTTTCAGGGGTAAAACCATATCCATCATCTCCCACCGCCCATCCTGCAATACAGGTAATACACACTTGAAATCAATGGTATAATATTCAACCAGTTCAGTCGATGAACAAATGATTTGTCTTAACTCATACGGCTTGTGATAATGAAGGTAGTATTTAGTCAGTTCATATTTCTGATCGTTTTCAATTATAGTACATTTCCCTGCGCATACAAGTATCAGACAATGATTCTCATATCTCTCTTTAGGAGATTTCCAACCTACCTTATCTATAAAATGACGTACATGATAGAATTCGGTTGCTACGTTTATAAGTTGGTCATTCGAAAGTTGATCATTTAGCATTATTTCACCTCACCATAGCCTTTTTTAATATTAATTACCTTAGTTTGGCGTAAAAAATTACCAAATCAAGTATTGGCAGTACTTGCACATTACTACGAAAATGGGATAATTCCTTCCGAGGCTTCGAAGGCACTTGCGAAGGCTTGCTCCTTGGCAACTTAATATACTAACCCTGAAAAAGGCCAATACTAACCTAAGCAAGTATAATCATATACACTTGCCTGATGATGTCTAGTGTAATAAAAATATTTCAATTATGCAGGATGTCTTACTTCAAAACCGAGTTTTTTAAGTTCATAAACCATTCTTGTAATTCGTTTCTGCTCGGTTTGAACTCTGCGTAATTCAAAATAACTTTCGTTATACTGTGTATCAGTTTTAAGTATAGTGTATATGATTACAAGTAATTTCCTGGCAAGGGCTACAATCGCTTTTTTAGCACCTTTACGCTGCTTCATCTTCCAATACCATGCACACAGATATGATTTCCTCTGGCGGGTTATTATCCAGGCTACTTCACAGAGGATGCATT
>JABUEW010000180.1 GCA_013314855.1 Bacillota bacterium
AAGTGTACCTGGTCAGGCTATCATCAACCGGGGAGTACAGGTCCGGTAAAAACTTGGATATAGCTTCGCTGATGCTGTAGCAGCGGCAGAAGGTTCCAACGATACCCTGTTTGGTAGTCGGCTCCTCCATTTTCTTCGAGGATTGCCGCCCAGGCTTATCATTTTCATGTCTGGGCCACTGTAACGGATCCCGCCAATCTTCATACTCCGCCAGGACTGCATCCACGTCGAGCTGACTGCCTTCTACAATTTCCAGGACTGGTTCTGCGTCCTTGCTGCAGCTGGGTAGATACATAAGCCGGTGGACTTCAAAAGTTGTCTTATCAAAATAGTTAAGACCGATATTATCGGCTATTTTTCGGCTGACAGCTGCGTACTCGTCCGGGTTCATGGACCTGTCGGCCGGGATAACTAGCCGGTATTTTTGCTTTTGAGGCCTGTGGCTATGTGTCGAGTAGATAACGTACGAAGTGCCCCCCAGAACCAGGTCACAGGCAAATATAAATTCATCATTGGCATGATCGGCATCCAGGGTGATTAAGCTCCGAGTGTCGATATTTTCCTTTTTCCTGCGCCCGCCCCGGACCAGACCACCTACGAAAGCAGGACCATCTTTGATTTTCCCGCGTCGGATGTTGTCCAGCTTATCGTATCTGGCCATAGTCTCTTCGGTACGCCGAATCTTACTGAGCATACCGACGAATTCATCCCAGGTAAGGTATTGCGGTTTCCAGTTCATATCTGCTCGGTATTTTCCAAAACTGATGTCCAGTTCTTGCATAGGCGTTCTCCTATTCCAGTAAAGCGTTGAATGCTTCTTGGGCAGCCATGCGCAGGTTATTGACGGCCAGCTTGTAATAGTTTTCTTTAAGTTCAACACCTACAAAGCGCCGGCCCATTTGAATAGCCTGGTATCCTTCGCTACCGATGCCTGCGAATGGGCTGAATATGATATCCCCCGGGTTACTCCAAAGCTCTAAGCTCCTGGCTATTACATCCAGCTGCAAAGGGCAGATATGCCGCTCGTCTCTTTCATCGCGGGCAGACTTAAATTGGAGAGTGTTGCTTTGCCGGATGTCCATCCATACTGGAGATGCGTAACGTCTCCAGACTTGATGCGAATACACCGGGTCCCCCACGTAGGCCTTTTTTACTGCTGCTGCTGCTGCTTTATCCGGTTCTGGACGTGACACCCTGGGGGCTTCAGGCTCGTTTTCTCCATAGAATTGACTTAATCCATCGGAGTGCCTAATGGGCTCAGGATTATCCCCGGGCTTTCGCATGGTTATCAGATAATCAGGCAAACCCTGTCTGCACATCGCTGAATCTTTCTCCAGCTGCTTGTGCAGGAGCCCCAGGGCTTTGGTTCGTGTTGCTTCGATGAGCGGATCTTTCCATATCACAACTTTGGAATGCCATATAAAACCGGCTTCTTCAAAAGCTTGACGTAACTGCGCCGGGAAATCCTTTAGTCCTATATAGCCGTCTCGAGATTTCATAGCTGGGATGTCCATACAATGGAAAGACACCAGCCGCCCGGGCATAATTACTCTGTATAATTCCTTTATAAAAAATTTGAAGTGTTCAAAAAACTCTTCGTTACTCCGGCTATTCCCCATATCCCGATCACTGTTTGAGTACACATACAGCGATGCAAATGGAGGGGAAAAGATAGAATAATGGATACTGCTATCTGGCAATCCCCGGGTTATTTCCACACAATCGCCATTGTATATTGCAAAGTCAGGTTCTATAACCTGGTCTATGGCTTTAACATGCAAACTTCTCACTCCTTAACCATGACGGTACCACCAGGGGTTTCCCCGCGTTGTACTCAGTCACGTCACGCTCTGTAGCGCGGATTTGTTCAGAGGTAATATCTTTGGTATACTTCACCATCTCACTGACCATTCTGCGGAAATCCGCCTCTTTACGCTTGATATTTTCCGCTGTGGCTCCCTCCCTGGTTGTAGTAATCATATGAACATTGACCGGATTAGTCTGGCCGAATCTATAACAGCGCCTAATTGCCTGAAATACCTGTTCAAAACTATCGGATAAGCCTACAAAGGCCATGTCAGCACAGTGCTGCCAATTCATGCCGAATCCGGCTATCTGGGGCTTTGTGACCAGTACACGAATTCTCCCTGAGGCAAAGTCGAGCATGGCTTTTTCCTTATGAGCAGGTCGATCACTGCCTTTGATCTCTACTGCTCCAGCTATAGACTTAGTAAGTAATTCAGATTCTGCATTGAGGTCACACCAGACCAGGAAGGGGTTACCTCTTGCGTTCACAATCTCGGCGCATGCGGTTACACGTTCCTGGATGGTTTCCCTTCTGGCTTTTTGCCGCTGGGACAATGTTTTTGCAACATCTCCGTCGGCATCGATTATATGGTCGATAATGTTAAGTGGAGGCAGGTTGTACCTGTCATCCTGATAACTCAGATCAGAAGGTTTCTCCAGCATGACACCCCAGGAGGCTACCCACTCCCAGAAGGTATCTTCTGCATGACCTTTAAGCCGCCATTTGGATGTGTCCCCGCCGTCATGGACGAAAAACATAGCAAGCATTTCATTGCGGCTCATAACCCCTAAGAATTCCGAATGATTCCCCAGTTCCATATAATCGTTTGGAGCCGGCGTGGCAGTGCAGGCCAGCCGGTAAGGTGTAAAACCAAAGGATTCGATCAGTTCATTTCTTATCTTCCCGGTAAAGGATTTAAGGATGGAGCTTTCATCCAGTACGATTCCATCAAATAAGACCGGTTCAAATTTATGCAGCATTTCATAATTGGCTATGTTGATCCCCGGCTTCACATCATCCTGGCCCCGGCAGATCGTGGCGGCGTAGCCCATCTGCACTGCTTCTCGCTGTGTCTGAGCAGCTACAGCCAGAGGAGCTAAAATCAGCACATCCCCGTCAGTTTCCTGATGCACTCTCCTGCTCCACTCTAACTGCATCCGAGTCTTACCCAGGCCGGTGCCAGCGAATATAGCTGCCCGGCCTTTCCGCAGTGCCCAGTGAACTATGTCTCTCTGAAAGTCGAACAGGCTGCTATGCAGGAAGCTCCTATCCATATAAAATCCTGTCGGCTGCATCTCAAGGCGTTTGTTATTGAGGAAGGTTTCATAGTTTGACATAGAGCAATAATTCCTCCATTAGTGCTAAGGCGTCACCGACTACGCGGGTTATGCAGGTGTTCCAGTAAAAGGCGCATGTTCTGTCATCCTGTTCAAAATGGGCTTCGGTTTCAGCCCAGATAACTATAGTCTTTTTCAAAGCAATAGCTGCTCCTAGCTCCGCATGGGTGCCACGCCCACCAGGTAGAACGACAATAACGATATCAGCAACAGCTACACCCTTGATCTCGTTTTCAGCTACTTCCTGGAGCCGCTGCTCTCCCTGGTCTTTAACGGATCCATGGGTAGTCCAGTCATAGGTATGCTGCCAGCCCATGGACTTCAAGACTTTAGCGAGTAATGCTACCCTTGCGGCGTTTTCTAATTTGCTTGCTATATAAAACTTCATGAATTCACCTCTCCGATGTTTAAGCCGGGGGTATATCTTCCCATTTGATTCCGATATAATCCAAAACTTTACCCCAGCCATATTTCTCTCCTGCACTTTCATCAGTTACGCATTCATACATCCAGAAGTGCCATTCTTTAGGGCTTGTTTCCCGTAGTCTGTCGAAGCGATGAGGCCTTTTTTCAATATGAATGCCAAAACCGCACATAGTACACCCTGTTCTTTGGGCTTTAGTAGTCCTTAGCGTACCATCCGGATCTTGGATTATTTCACCATAAATGGCCGGAACGGGTGTATTGAGTTCAATGGCTAACTGTAAAATGTCCTGTCGGTTAAATATTGCAAAAGGACAGCTCCTGGTTACCGTTTTGCCAAAGTAATTACAGCCATGCTTAACTAAGGCCTTTTCGCGTTGGCCGCCTTCACTGGCCATAAGCCCCATATATGGCTTTAAGCCGTTTTGCTTTGCCCAATCGTCAGCAGGTTTTTCTTTCATGTAATAACAGCAGTCAGCTGATACCTTGAAAGGTGCCGTTTGATAATTAGTTCCGTACTTCTCATTTTCAGGACCACCAAATAGGTTCAACCACTTTTGTGGTAGTTTCATCCGGGTCCCTTTTCTAAACCCTCCCTGTTTCCCAGTTTCTCCAGTCATAATGGCATGTCTGACTGTCGCATTTTTCTCAGAAGGCTTTTGCAGCATCTTAATCTTTCCGGCTTTTTCTTTGCTAATTACAGGAAAGCCGCATTCCCGAATAACTTGAACCTTGCTTTTGTAAGGTGTAAGAAGAACAAAGTTATCAAACTGCCGGTGTATCTGTTGTATGCTTTTATCCTCCAACCCCGATACCGATATACCTGTAATATTCGGGTTTACGTACTTTCTAAGGAAAATAAGTAAGGTGATGCTGTCGAGGCCACCAACAGAACAAAAAACTCTCCCGTTCATAGCTTCATAAAACTCCTGAGCTCGGGTAATTGCATGCTTTTTTTTGTATTCATAAGGCATTGTTTGTAATGCTCTAAATTCTAATGGGTCCATATTTACATCTCCCCTGCAAAACTCCACTGGATACCGGCACTTTCTAACTTTGATAAAAGTTCATTCTTGTCACCTTTTATTCGTATGGATAATCCGCAACTAGCCGATATCTTCCTGGGTGTGGGTATTAATTCTCCTTGGGGTAAAAGCTTTGATGCTTTCAAAGCGTGGATAGTTGAATTAAAACTGATTATCATATGTCTACCTCCCGTGATACGGGCAAATATTAATCCTTTTGATAAAAGCTGCACTCGAAGCCGGCTGCTGTTAATGGCAGGCCAGGGGCCCAGGATATAGGCCGGCTCATTACAGCTGTAACGTGTTCTATAGATCCGGTTCCGATTGGGACATCCAGGACCACTTCGTCATGCACGTGCATCACGATTTTGTAGCCTTCCTGGTCCAGCCGCATCATGCTTACGGCCAAACAATCACGGGCAATGGCCTGTACAAGGTTTTCAACCAGGCGGCCGCCATACGTCCGTTGAGAGGTCCATTTCTTTTTAACCTGGTCCATCCCGTCAAAGACGACCCCTTCTCTACCATAGTTCGGGTCAGGCTTAACCCTTGGATTTACATAGGCCAGGCTCCGCCCACTTGGTAGGTCAGCAAATAGCACTCCTGCTTCATATCGGTACTGTACTCCATGGGCCAGTTTAACTGTGGTTTTACCCCTAACCGCCTCGACAGCTGCTTCTTGAGCTGCCTTCCATAGGCTCACGATATTGGGATTAGCTTGTCGCCATTGCCGGATTATCCCCGGCAGGTCGTCTTCCGGAATACCGCTTGTTAATGCGCCCATTGCTATAAGTGCCGGTGGCCCTCCCTGGTATCCGCAAGCCAAGGTGGCCACTTTCCCCTTGGGCCGCAGAGCATAATTCTCATGACCCTTGGCGATAGTCTCAATGGGCACTTTGAACATCTGAGCAGCTGTGGCTTCATATATTTTTCCATGGCTACGAAAGACGTCCAGCACCCAGTTTTCATCAGCCAGCCAGGCGATTACACGGGCCTCGATAGCACTGAAGTCAGATACTATAAACCGGCATCCTTCGGATGGCACTATGGCAGTCCTGATGAGCTGAGAGAGGATAAATGGAGGCGCGCCGTATAACATTTCCATAAAATCAAAGTCACCACTGTGCAACGTTTCCCGGGCTAAGGCCAGATCTTCGACTTTGTTTTGAGGTAAATTGTGCGGCTG
>JABUEW010000181.1 GCA_013314855.1 Bacillota bacterium
GCAGGGCGGGCAGGATTCGAACCTGCATCTTCCGGTTTTAAGTGGCCACTCCCGGCACGCTACCTGTTTGCGCCACCGCCCCGCAAAACTTTCATAATCCCGGGACCTGGCCGGCCATCCCGGTGCAATCATTATTCATAGATCATACATTTGGCGGGCAGGGTTTGAACCTGCATGGTGGGCCGTTATCTTCTTAGGCCTCCCTCATCCAGATTGCAGTCTGGAACCCACCGGACCGGGCTAGCCCTTTACATCTGCAAATGTGCGTCTCTCTTCCGCCACCGCCATTATTTATCTATTCATGAGTGGCCCCATCCTCTGCGCTTCCGACCAGTTGCCCCCGAAGGACATCCCCTGCTTCATCGTCCGGGGCCTATGTGGGTTCAAGATATCATTGCAAACATGTTCTGCTGCGCTCGTTCACCTTCGATATAAAGCTCAACTTCCTTGCAAAGTTCCTCAAGGGCTTCTATGCAGTCGCCTGACAACAATTGCATTTCGTCCGGTGGAGCATACTCGGAGTAAGAATCACTGGCTTTATAAGGAGTATTTAAATTAAGTTTCGAATAAGAGTTTTTTAACTCCATCTGACCAATGATTGTTGCTCCCATGACTTCATTTTCGCCGCCATAGCTAAAAGTGACGCCTCGGACATCTATCCTTGACAAGTAATCTTCGGGCAGTTCACACATTTTAATTACATGCGGCGCAAGTGCTCTCAGTGCAGCGTATAATTCCGGGCGTGGTTCCTCGGAACAGGTAAAGGAATATTCGTCCCAACCTATTTTGCTCCGTTTCTCGTAAACCACTTGTATCTTCTTTTCCGAGGTAATTTTTATTTTTTTTAATTCTCAAGGCCATAGCCTCCTCTCATAAAATGTCAGTGGGCGTCAGGATTCGAACCTGTATGACGTTTCCACCAGGAATTTATTTGCCGCAACGGTTTCCACCCGGGATTTGTTTCGTCTGCGTGTTCCCACCACGCTGCCGCCCACGATTAAGCTACAAACACCATCTTTCCTGTAAGCTCCTGTATCTCCCGTTTAAACCTGGCCGCATCGCTATTGCCATCACTCAAGTGCAGCAACCATATCTCCTGCACCTTTGATAGATCATTAACTTTCAGAAATTCCTTTACCGTCTCAAGGCTCATATGACTGCGAAGGATGCGCTTTTTCATCTCTGGCGGTAGTGTACCGGTTTCCACCTTGTCATTCATTATGTCCAGAGCATAATTACATTCGACCATGACATGGGTTAATCCCAGAAATCGGTACCTGCAATAATAACTGTCGGTGATGTATACCAGCTTATCCCCTGCACGGTTTGCCAGCAGATAGCCCAACGGTTCTGCAGCATCGTGTTGTACATTGAAGGGATATATGACCCAGGTACCAATATAAAACTTTTGCTTCGCCTTAATGATATGTGCCCGGTGGCCGGTTATTCCGAGAGCTTCCGCTGTGCCCTGGCTCATATAGCAGTCTATTCCAGTCTTCATAATATCCTGAACCGCTTTGCAATGGTCCTTATGCTCATGGGTCACCAATGCCGCTGCTATTTCGATGGTGCGAAACCTCAACCCTTTCTGTATCTCTTTCCTGCTTATCCCGCATTCCAAGAGCAAGGGGGTGCTTCCGTCGGTCACCCTGTAGCAGTTCCCCTTGCTACCGGATGCGAGGGGAAGTATCTCAATCAAAATCCGGGTCCCCCGGTGTCGGTCATATTCATTTGCATGGCTTCTATGGATTGCTTGTCCTGTTTTGGCCCAGGCTTATTCTCTTGCTTCGGTTCCGGATCGCCTTCTTTTCTTCTTGTGTTCGCATCCGAAGGCGGAGCGTCTTCCGCATCGGACACCTCATATTCAACGTCAATTGCCTCGCTGTTCGCGTTTTGGCGGATTTCTTCTTCTACCTCAAACTCGGCCATCTTCATCTCCATCTCTTTGGTCCTGAGGTAAGCATCGTCTATCTTTGTGCTGTCGATGGTAATATCGTTGTAGGCGGCACGGTACATGGTTTTCCAACACATTTTCTCGAACCAGCCTTCAACCTTTTCTTTGCCTATTTTTTTACCGTCCTCCCAAACGTCTTTTTCACCGCCCCAAAATTCGGGTGCGGCATGTTTGGGCTTGCGCTTTAGAATTTCCTCAAGGTTAAATACTACTGTTTTGTTTTTCTCGGGGTTTTGCGAATACGAGTGATAGTAGAAGCCCCCGACTATTTCCCCACGGTCAAAAGGATTTTCGATTTCAAACACATAGCTTTCATAGGGGTTGTTTTTGTCCTTTTTGATAGGCTTGAATTTATCGCTTTTATACACCAGTTCAACAACAACGACATCCGGTACATCAATGCCATACTTCTTTGCTTTAAGCTCAATGCCCCTGTAGCCTTCTATAAAACCGATGTCGTACTTGTTGGTGGTGTTGTTTTTGTACGGTATGGGATTAATATGATTTTTCTGTAAAGGGTCAAGCCCCATCCGGGCATAAGCCACCACGTTTATAGCTAAATCCCGCATATTGACGTTTTCCCATACCACAGGTAATTTGTCCCTATATTTCTCGCTTTTCTTCTGCCTGTTTATTTCCGAAGTTTTTAGTGCTTCATCAATAGCTATAAAGTAATTCTGGGCTAAACGCCTTTGGGCATCGGTTAATGCAATTTCACCAACTCCACTGCCGAATTCTTTAATAACCATCTGCGTAAAGCGTTCGCTTGCTGTTGGTTTTGTTTCACCCTTCAACTGTTCTTGAGTTACAACTTGGTTTTTTGCCATTATTTCTCGACCTCCACTCTCAATTTTTTATCCGGTTCGCTCACAATAAGCCTTATCATCTGTCCCCTGGTTTTTATTAGCTGGGTCACTGCCTCGGCGTTGTCTACGAATATTGGAGGTGCAAACCCGTAATGCTCAGACAGGGTGTTAATGATGTCGAGGCCCACGTTAATGCGTGCTGCATTGTTCAGACCAGAAGAATACGGTACCCCACCGTAAAGCGTCTCACAGCACTCGTTTACGCCACCGTTAACCTGTACCTCAAACAGTTTGAACCTCGCCATCTGGAACCGACTGTTTATTCTGTCCTCCAAAAGCCTTACCTTTGCCCGAATGAATTCTTCGGTGAGATATATTTGTCTCTCCAAATCCTCGTATTCTGCCGCTAGCTTACGTTCCTCGGCCTTCAATTCCTCAATGCGTTTCAGGCCGTTTTTGTGTGCCTGCAGCCTTGCCGCTGCCTGCTCAAGCGCCGCGATGGCATCGGTGGTGCTATCAATTTCCTTCTGCACTGCAGCGATCGCAAGACTACTGTCAGCATCAAGTTTGCGAATTTCGTCCTGCAGGTCACGGTGCTTTGCGTTCAACTGATAGTATTCAACTGTTGACTCAACTGGCTCCGCACCCTGCATGATGGCTTCAATCTCTGCTTTTAGTGCAGCTTCTTTTTTCTCCATGTCAGCCAGATCCGCTTTTGCCTTCTCTAGATCACGCCGCACATATGCAAGGTTTTCCTCCATCGCCGTTTTCATATCCTTGAGCTTATTTCCTTCTGCTCTAATGGCTTCTAACTTTTCAGCTTTAGCTTTGTTGAATTGTGCCAACGCCTTATCTCTGGCCGCCTGAAGCCGTTCCTGTGGCAAAGGCTGACCACATGTCGGGCAAGTTTCGCTCTGTTCATACTCGAAAACCTTGCTGTTTTCTACATACCAGCCTTTGCGGAGAGTTTCCATTTTTTCTTCAAGAAACTTAATTTCCATTTCATTGTGCTGAATAGCGCGGTTTCGGGCGTCATTTTCAACTTTTAACTTGTTGATTTCGTTTTGTATCTTTATGAGCTCATTACTTTTTCCTGCTATTTTTTCATTTAGCGTTGCTCGGTGCTTGTTTTTCAGGTCCAGAATCTGACCCTCAATCAATCTGAGTTCCTTTGTCTTTTCTGCGACTGCCCCGCCTGCCCTTACCTGTGCAAGTTCCTCTTGCTTTGCCCGTAGCTCTTCCCGGAGCTTGGCAATATCTTGCGGTAGTTCCTTTTCGTTTGCAATGTCGCTGATATCCGGCAAGCTCCGCTTGACTTCATCAATCCGTACCGGGATTTTCTCAAGCTCCCGGTTTATCTCCGTCCTGCGCGCCTGGATGACTTTCCGGTGCTGTTCTATGGTCCGGTTCCCGAGGATTTCAGCCAGTTTGCCCAACTCGGCCTTGCTAGCGATGACTTCTGCATCTGATACGTCACCGCACACCTGCAGGAGTAGCTCCCTGCGCTTCTGCCAGTGAAGCTGTTCGTTGAAATATAACGGACTGGTTAGAAGCTTGAATATTGCTTCGTCCGCTATTTCGGAAATGTAAGCATCATATTCTTTTTTTTGCACAGGCACGCCATCCAGAAAATAGTCTGTCGTGTGTCCCGTGACCTCCGGCTTAACGCTGCCCCTCTTCTTGGTCCACTTTTCAGCATAGACCTTACGAAGGACTAACGTTTTACCATTGATTTCGAAAACCCCTTCCACCGCATGGTCAAGGCCCGGGATCACTTGGTTGTTTTCATCAAGTGTTTTAATTGCAAAATCAGACTTGCCCTGGCTGTCTTTACCAAAGAGCAACCAAAGAAAAGCATTAAACAGTGTTGTCTTGCCTGTCCCGTTGTCACCCAAAATATTAATGTCCTCGCCATTGGGTTCAATTGTATAGTCTTTTATGCCTTGAAAAAAATGGAGTGATAGTTTTAATAGCCTCATAAATTTATCTCCTTCCATCCCTTTTCTTTAGCTAAGGCGTTTAAATCACTTTGTGCTTCATCGAAGGAATCTTTCCATGGTACCGCTCTAAGACAGTGCCATCCACTGGCGCCGTGCTTATCTGGTTTCTGGTATCGAGCTTTGAAGGCATTACCTCCTATGCCAGCCATAACCTTATACTTCCAGCCACCTTAACAAAACGGCATTCCGTTGGCTCTGGATGTAGCGTTTCTTTTATCCCCGGACATATTTTGCTGTTTTTTTCAATGTTAGGGCAAGGAACAAACTTCTCCTTTTCTACGAGTTCCACCTCAGGCATGGTATATACACCACAACAGCCTCTTATAGCCAACAAGCCGTGCTTGCTTATCGCATCAACTCTGCCGGTTCGTCCGTTGGCCTTAATTCGAACCGTGTCCCCTACACTGATGTTGCCTATGCTGTCTCGTAAACCCATAGCCTCACGCAGTGTTTTGCTCATCCGACATCCTCCCTTCCACATAGCTCCTCATTCCTCTTACTGCCACACACAGTTCAAGTTGAAAGCAATTACTACAATCAGCATGACACTGTCAGCATCTGTCATACTTGAACCCCCTTTCCTTTTAATCAAAACTCGTTATCCCATCAAAGACCCGACTTCTAAAGTGTGCTGGTATACATTTCTTTAGTCCCCGTAGTAGCGATGGCCTTAGTACTGCGTCCTCTTTGTCGTATTCAAGGGCTTTTGCTTTGCAACACTGTATGAATGCCTCATTGTACGGTTCGTCGCTTCTCTCCCTGTCCGCATGTTCGCGGAACGTTTCGAATGGTGCCATTGTAATCATAGTGTCCCGTCCTTTCGCTTATATAACAATCCCGCTATCGCAATAAACTTAATGATTTCCAACCGTACCCCCCTAACCTGAAAATATTACCGCCAGAGCAGCTCCGGCCATCTCGTATATTTCCTTGGTGAAGGTGCTGATATCCCAACCACCTTGTTCCGTAGGATCTCATCATTGCGCATAC
>JABUEW010000182.1 GCA_013314855.1 Bacillota bacterium
ATCTTCTCGACGGTCAAATAGAAAAAATAGAAAACATTCAATAGCAAGGGGGAAAACTCATGTCACAGAGGTTGATTGCAATAATAGTAATCGTAGTAATCGTAGTGGGCGGAGGCCTATATGCATATAAACAGCTGGTGCCGGCAGATGCGAAGCAGACGCAGGGTCCGGTCTATGCAACCAAAGAGGTAATACGGGGTGATATAACCGTAGGCGTCACTGCTACAGGTATGCTGAACCCAACCCGCGGCGGGGGGATAATCATTCCCGGCGAGAGAGGCTATGACAGTGCCCCGATAAGCTACATACTTGATGAAATACTGGTGGAAGCAGGGGATGCAGTGGAGCAGGGCCAAGTAATAGCACGGGTCAAATCCTATGACCTGGAAACCCAGATAAAACAAAAAGAGGAAAGGCTGGAAAGCAAGCTGAAGGAACTTACGGACATGACCGGAGTATCCGCAAACAGTATCAATACAATAAACCCATCCGAAGGTGTAGTTATAAGGGCTCCCCAAGACGGAAGGATAATCGGACTGGATATAAAGGAAGGGGACGAACTGCAGCTGGGCCAAACAATCGCTAGGATAGCCGACATTTCCAGGTTCAGGCTCAGGGCCATGCTATACCCCCTTGAATATGAAAAGGTATCCAAGGGACAGAAAGTACTGCTCCGGACTCCATATTTTGAGCAGCTGGTGGAAGCCTATATCACCGAACTGAGCGACAAACCGGTCCCCGTGAAGGACAGCTCAGGTTTCGCCCTGACGTCGGTGTACTGGATGACCATCGAGGGTGACAACCCCGGCTTTATTCAGCCCGGCATGGAGGTACGCGTAGGACTCCCCGTCGATGACGGCATATACGGTATGAGCTATTTCGCAAACAAGTCGACAATAGAGAGGTACATAGATGAAACAAAGATAGTAAACAGGGCCAAGGGTATAGTAACCGATATATATGTCTATGATATGGAGGAGGTAAAGAAGGGAGACAAGATCCTTTCCATGTCCGGGACTGAAGTACAGGAGACACTCCAAACCCTTATTGATGAAGTCAGGGACCTCCAGTTTGAAGTGAACAACCTGAGGACGCAGCTTGACCGGCTGGATATAACAGCATCAATGACTGGCGTTGTAGCGTCCATTTATACCAATTTAGGCGAAACGGTAAGGGCAGGACAATGGATAGGCGACATCTACAATACAAGCAGCATGATGCTGTGGACCCAGGTGGACGATATAGACATCATTCATGTAAAGATGGACGCCCCGGTCAGGGTGACTGTAGATGCCTTGCCCGGCGAGGTATTTGAAGGTAAGGTCACATACGTATCGCCGATGGGTGAGAAGATTAACGGAATAACCAAGTTTTCGGTCAACATGGAGATAAAAGGCGGTCCGCAGCTCAGGCCCGGAATGCAGGCCAATGCCTATATAGATGCCGGAAGCGCCCAGAATGTGCTCCTTGTACCCGTCGAGGCCATCTTCGAAGAGGACGGCAAGCCCATGGTGGAAGTGCTGGATAAGGACGGTACCGTAAGGCTGGTGGAGATTAAGCTGGGCCTGATGAATGACCGGTATGCGGAAGTGATAAGCGGGCTTGAAGAGGGAGAACTGGTTATCACCGGGAGCAGCGCAGACCTGCTGCCCAGCCAGCATATCAAGTCAGATACCCTGCTGCCGGATAAAAAGGATGAAGATGACAATAATAATGAAAACTCAAACGGCCAAAACTAAGGGGGGCTTATAGATGCTAGATAAAAATCAAGTGAAGTCTCTCCTGCTCCGGTTTTGGTTTTCGTCGAGGATGGCTGCCCACGGCATACTGTCAAATCCTTTGAGATCTGCCCTGACCGTTCTGGGAGTGGCAATAGGAGTGGCTTCGGTTGTAAGCCTCATGGGAATAGGCGAAGGTGCCCGCAGGGCTGTGGTGGAGCAGTTTGAAAGCCTGGGCTCAAACGTAATAGTGATTAAGTCCCATAATCCAAACTACGAGTTCATGCCCGAAGAGGCCGAAGAATTGGTAGAGAGGGTTGACGGCCTGGAGATGGCAAGTCCCATCGTCCAGACAAACGCACTGATGAAATGGATGAGAACAAGGGGAAAAGTGGATATTATAGGTACAAACCAGAGTTTTCCCGAAATACGGGATCATGATTTGGTCGCAGGACACTTCTTTACAAGATGGCATGTTGAGCAGCGTACCCAGGTTGCGGTTCTGGGCAGCAACATAGGTAATGCCCTTCTGGGCGGCAGGAACCCGGTAGGACGCTCGATCTCGCTCAACGGCGAGAGCTTCAGGATAATAGGCGTGCTGGAAGCCAAGGGCAGGGGCAAGGCGGACAACATCGACGACAAGATAATCATTCCCTATACCGTAGCCCAGAAATTCAGCGAAAAGAGAACCGTGGAGGAGATATGGGGCAAGGCGGATTCGAAAAACGATGCGGATTTGGCGATAGTACAGCTTGGGAGGATATTCAAGAGAAAGCTTGGGCTGGACCAGAAAGCTCCAACCCAGGTTTCAGGCTCAACGGGCGGCGAAGTAGAAGGCATGATAGGGTCAGGCATGTCTGTCGAAAAGGAAATGGCCGTGAGGGAAATGGCTGCCCAGCAGAGCACCCAGCCTATTATCCCGGAAGCCGGTGAAGACGTCATAACCATAACCAGCCTGAACCAGCTTGTGGAGGAAGCGGACAATGCTAACCGTATCATGACTCTGCTGCTCGGCGGAATAGCGGCGGTGTCCCTCCTGGTCGGCGGGCTTGGGATAATGAACATTATGCTGGTGGCGGTTACCGAGAGGACCGAAGAGATAGGCGTAAGGCGCGCCCTCGGCGCAAAGCGGGAGGACCTGCTCCTCCAGTTCCTGCTGGAAGCCCTCTACGTCAGCCTCATAGGCTCAATAGCCGGTATTGTGGCAGGTATCTGGGGGGTAAACATATTCAGGAACTACGGCTTTGAAACAGCCGTCAGCTTCCAGGCGATAAGAATAGCCACCCTGGTGGCCGTAACCTCGGGCCTGCTTTTCGGGATATACCCGGCGGTTTCGGCATCGTCGGTCCCGCCTGTGGAAGCCTTAAGGAGACAGTAGATCTAAAAAAAACATGCAATCGCCGGTCCGGCGATTGCATGTTTTTTATCAATCGGGGACATTCCGCAGCAAGGAATACCCGCATTGCAGCGGTGTGTCCCCATGCCTTAAATTTCCACGCTGTTCAATATGTTTTCGATTCTATTTTTCAGCTCTTCTATCTTCTGCCCGTCGCTTTCCTGCTCCGAAAAATCCTTATTATACTCGGCCCACAGCGGCATAAAATCGCTCTGGGCGGTCATCAGCTCTATCTTTATCTCCTCGTACCCGTTGGGAAACTTGCTCCCCATGACCTCAGGCCTCACGTTCAAAAGCTTGGGCATCCACTGTGCTGAAAAATCTTCCCACTTTTCCGGGTCCTTCTCTGCAGCCAACCTGCTGTACTCGGTATTGAGTTCAGCGTACAAATCCTCAAGATTCTTTTTATATTCAATAAGTAATTGTTTGCTTTCGCTGTTAGAAACCTTCGGCATACCGGAAAATTGTTTGTATCCCAGTACTCCGATTATAGAAAGGGATAGAACCAGTACGATTATAATGAAAAGTTTGTTATTCATCCATATCTTCCTTTCGTCAGAGAGCTAACAAACATTATTATAAACTATTAAGCCCCATTTAACAATACCATATACTGTAACCGTCGATTTTTTACCGTTTTAAGAGTTTAAGTCCTTTTTATTATTGCCTAACCGCAAATTATCATAATATTTATGCGCCTGAGCAGGAACACTTGGAAAATTATGGTTTACATAATATAACTTTCAATCAATAATCTTTCTTTATTACAAACGTGTAACACGAATATTTCACAGTATTACAGCCGGTTTACAAATTATTAAATCAACGTCCAATCTATTGACCTTAAATAAACGACAGTTTAAAATCAAAACAGAACGTAAATACGGCATGTTATGTCTATATCTTATGTTTACATGCCGGAAAGAGCATCCGCTACCAGGAGAGGAGGTGCCCCACTGACAGGTCACAGGAGTAAGGTCAACAAAATTAGTACTTATACCCAAAATATAAATCTAAAAATGAGAGGGGAAAAATCAATGAAGAAAATCGTGTCATTACTTCTAGTATTGGCACTCGTACTCGGTACGATGACAGTTGCACTGGCAGTACCTGCCGATGTAATCGGAACCGAATACGAGGAAGTAGCAACCAAGCTTGGTGCTCTTGGCCTGATGATAGGAGATGACAGAGGCTTCAGGCCCAATGACTCCATCACAAGAGCAGAATTCGCAACAATCGTAGTAAGGGCTTTAGGACTTGAATCAGCAGCAAAATTCTCAACAAGCGCTACAAAGTTCACAGATGTAAACGAAGCTCACCAGTGGGCATGGGGTTACATCAACGTAGCGGTTGAGCAGGGCGTTATCATTGGTTACGGCGATGGCAAATTCGGCCCGATGGATCCTGTAACCTACGAGCAGGCAATAACAATGCTGGTAAGGGCACTTGGATACGAGCCTGCAGTAGTAGGCGGATATCCGGCAGGCTTCCTGGCAAAAGCGGCTGAGCTTGGCATAACCGACGATGTAACAGTAACAACAGGAGCTGGCGCACCAAGGGGAGCAGTTGCCCAGATGCTTGACAACTCACTGGAAGTAGAACTTATGATGAGGGATACTTACGGTGATACTGCTGAGTACAAAGCAAAAGAAGGTACCAGCCTTCTTGTAACCAAAATGGGCACAAAGGTATATAAAGAGAAAGAAGTAACAGAAGTAAATAAAGAAGACAGGGAGATAGTAATAGACGGTGATACTCTGAAAGTAGCAGATGGAATAGCCCTTGACGGTCTTCTGAATGCAAAGGTAACTGCCTGGAAATACAATAGCAAGATAGTATACGTCACTACAGATTCTAAAGTAATATACGACTCAATTGATGATGCGGACAACGCAACAGCCGGAGACAAAATAAAACTTTACAACGCAGCTAAAACCTACAAAACTACAATAGCGGCTGAAGATGTAAACGCAATGGCAGACGGTCAGTATGGTAAGTTTATAGTAAACGATAGCAAAATCACCGAAGCCGTTCTTTACGACATGGCTTATGTTAAGGGCGGAATGGTAACAAGCGTTGATGCTTCCAAAGAAGAAATCAAATACTTTGTGGGTACCGGTTCAACCAGAACTCTAAGACTTGCTGATGCAGACGATATAGTAGTAGTAAAAGACCACAAAGTTGCATCCCTTGACGACATTGAAGAAAACGATGTAATATTTGTAAGCAAGTCAGGAGACGAATATTTCATCGTAGTAACTTCAGCTAAGGCAGAGGGTGTGCTTACAAAGGTAACCGGCAGCGCTGTATATGTAGACGGAGCCAAAATTAATGAGACTGCAGTGGCAAGCGTGTACTTCTCCACTGACAACGGCGACGAATACAGCAAGAAAAACGTAATCGGCGATTACGATGACCTGCTGGGTGAGGATGTAATTGTCTACAAAGATTACGAAGGCAGAGCAATATATGTAGTAGGTAATGTATCCGAAACATCCTCAAGCTGGTTAT
>JABUEW010000183.1 GCA_013314855.1 Bacillota bacterium
AAGTGCGCCCATTTTTAGCTGAAAGGGATGAAAGAACCAAGGAAACAGGCATAAATAGAGTAAATTTGAAGCAAAAACCGGCTCATAATTGTAAATTATCCTTGGTATTTTCCTAATAATGGTTATTGCATGAAGTTGTCAAGGTACAATCAAATCATAAAAATTTAGTTCGTGCAGTGAAATCAAACTTAGATATGACGAATGAGGCAATTCAAGTCTTACTGAAGACCCCCAAAACAGATACAAAAAAAGGGAGACGCAATCGTATGATGCTCATCATGTTGTATGATACAGCTGCCAGAGCTCAAGAACTGGTGGACATCACCCTGCGTGATCTTCACATTGTTAATATCAAGTCGCCCTTTGTAACCCTCAATGGCAAAGGCAACAAGAGCCGAAATGTCCCATTGATGGAGAAAACTGTAGAGCACATTAACCAATATCTTCAGGAATTCCATCCGCATTCGGGCACCTATGATGCTCCGTTGTTCTTTTCGATAAGAGACGGAAAACCACATTCCTTATCTACCGATTCGATAAATCTAATACTCGGCGGTTATGCGAATCAGGCAAGGTCTGTCTGCCAGCAAATCCCGCAGCATGTTCATTGTCATTTGATTCGAAAAACAAGAGCTATGAATTTATACCAGCAGGGAATGCCTCTCACCATCATAATGGAAATGCTAGGGCATGAAAATCTATCAACCACATCAAGCTTCTATGCTTTCGCAACGGTAGATATGATTCGCGAAGCCATTAAAAAAACAACCCCTGAAGCAATAGAAGAATCGCCTATTTGGAAAAACAAAGATATCAGTGAAATGCTATATAGGTTTGATTAAAGCAAAACACTATGCCGAGAAGGAAAGCGGGAAATGCTTATTTTCAGGCAGAAATGTAAGTTTCTCGGCATAGTATATTTTTCGGTATAGTCGACGCTATGCCGAATTCGGCATAGTTTTGATAATGGCGACCCATTTCCCAAATCATGCCTTTTATTTTGAGAACTCCAATATCAGGTCACGGATCGCTTTGATGAACGACAGGATGTTCTTTGCGCAGGGCAAACCGGCAGAGGTTTTGACCGAGCACAATATGTATAACATCTTTAAAATAAAGTCCAAATTGATTTCCCATGAATGGGAGGAAGGTGAACTGAGGCAGATCCTTCCCATCAAAACCTATGGATCGTAAAGGGGGAGTTTAAATGAAAAGTTTTGATGGCAGGCTGATCGTTATCTTGATGCTCGTATCGCTTATATTGACGGGCTGCGGGCAGGCCGAACCGCAGGAAGCATCCGGCGGCCATGAGGATGTATCGGGCTTTTATATCAAGGACAGCTTCAACAGGGAGGTTTTAATCCCGGACAAAGTTGAAAGGATTGCCTGCCTGTATTCCTTTGCGGCCTATGCCGTAAGCCTGCTGGGCAGGGGAGAGGATATCGTTGCAGTCCCCGACGGCTTGCAAAGGGATGTGATGCTGATGGACATAGTCCCACAGATCAGGGAGGCGGCGGTTCCCAGATTATCCGGGAGAATAAATATTGAGGAGCTGTTGAAGCAAAAGCCCGATATCGTTATCATCAGAGGGGATACGGCAAAGGATGAAAAAGAGCTGGAGCAGCTGGATAAGTCAAAGTTACCCTATATTGTAGTTGATTACACAAACATACAGGAACAGCAGCAGGCCATATCCATTATAGGGGAAGCAATAGGCCGGTCAAAGGAAGCCCAGGAGTTCAACGACTATTACAACAGAATCATCAAGGAGGTCAATGATGTTGTGGGCAGCATCCCTGAAAATGAAAGAGCAAGGCTGTACCATTCGGAAAACCAGGCGCTTCGGACGATCCATAGGGACGCATTGCCCGCCGACTGGTCAAAGGCTGCGGGAGTGGTCAACGTATCGGTTAATGAACAGTTAAATCTGGTGAATAACGACTATTATGCTTCGCTGGAACAGGTCTTGCTGTGGGATCCTGACGTTATAATAGCGAATGAAAAGACCGCAATGGCGTATATTCTGGGCAACCCCCAGTGGTCGGGGATCAAGGCTGTAAGGGATAATAGGGTATATCAGCTGCCCCAGGGAATATCCCGCTGGGGTCATCCGGGTTCGGTTGAAACGCCGCTGGCCATCCTGTGGACGGCAAAGACGGTTTATCCGGAGAGGTTTGAACATATTGACATGGAAAGGGAAGTGGAATATTTCTATAAAGAGTTCTTTGACTATGAGCTTTCACCGGAGATGATACAGCAGATTTTGAGCGGCGAAGGCCTCAGGAAGCCGAAGGGGGAGGTGCAGAGTTGAGAATACTGATATGTATTGACGATACCGATAATCTTGAGAGCAAAGGCACGGGGGCCCATGCCCTCAATATTTCAGATGAAATATTGAAAAACCAATGGGGAATCCCCAAATTCATATCCAGGCATCAGCTTTATGTTCACAACGACATACCCTATACATCCCACAACAGCGCCATGTGCTTTGAGGTGGATGTGTTACAAAGCGAGGACTTGGCAAACATAGGTGAGTTCTGCAAAACCTATTTGAAAGAGCAAAGCGCCGCAGGGTCGGATCCGGGATTATGCATTGTGGTACCGGATTCTCTGGAAAACAAAGAAGAGCTTATTCAGTTCGGGAAAAAAGCAAAGGAAACCGTCCTTACAAAAAAAGACGCGTATGAAACGGCGGAAAGATTGGGCGTCCATCTCAGCGAGCACGGCGGCACGGGAGGAGGAGTAATAGGGGCCCTGGCCGGGGCGGGTTTAAGGCTTAGCGGCAATGACGGACGCATTAAGGGCAAGTATTTTATTGAGTGCCAAAATGAAGTGGTAACGGTAAAGGAAATCCTATGCCGGACAAATATTCAGGAGATAAGGGAGGAAAACGGTGGAACACTGGGGGAGGATGAGAAAATCCTGCTGGGGGAAAAGGTTAAGGGCGTGCTTTTGGAAGGGAAAATTGTCTTATTGGTTGAAAGGATAGGAAGCGTTTCCTCCGGCGAAGCAAAATGGCAAACACTTCCTAAAACGAAGATCAAGAAGTACTAGACTTTCTATAAAGATGTTCCCATTTGCCGTCCCTCTCCACCGGTTTTCCGTGGGCCGGGCATATCCACCGGAACGGGAAAGCGTTCAGCATCCTTATCGGATCCTTCAAGGCGCTCATATCCCAGTTCATGAAGGCGGGCAGGGGCTTTAACCTTCCCCCCATATAGGCTGCCAGGTCCCCGGCAAACAAAATATCGTTATAAAGCAGGCATACGTGTCCCGGGGTATGTCCGGGGGTCGGGATCACCTCTATGTCTCCGATTTTCAACCCTTTGGCATAGGCCTCTATGCCTTCAGGCTTTTTAATCTTCATAACAGGCCCTAAGAACTTTTTGATCCCGTGACGCTCTGCCTCCCCGTATATGTATGGTATATCCTCCTTTGACGCCCACAGCCTGGCGCCGGTATGCTGCTGTAGTGAAGCGGCGTTCCCTATGTGGTTCACATTTTTTAGCATATAATGTCAAGGGGTTTTTTGGAATCATATGCTAAAACAATGCCGCAGATTGAGAGTCGGCCCCTGTCGAATATTGAGGCAAGATTCTGAACATGTTACAATATTACCATGGAACTTTCTCCTGCCAAGCACGTCAAACAAAAAGAGTAATTGTCGCGTTTTACATCCAAAACAAAAGGTAAAGGGGCGTCGAAGAAATGTATACAAGATTCAAAAGCTACAGTTGGCGTTTGATTGTCGTATTTGTGCTGGCACTTGCCTTTTTTCAGTTGAACGCACCCCCGCAGGTGGCTGCCGGCGATATCAAGCTGGTGATAGACGGTGAGAGCATTGAAACTTCACCGCAGCCGGTAATCCAGAACAGCAGGACGATGGTGCCGGTGCGCCTTGTTTCAGAAAAACTGGGTGCACAGGTGGAGTGGAACGAGCAGAACAGGACCGTACGTATTGTGAGAGGCAACCGTTCGGTGCTTTTGCGGATTGACAGCCATCTGGTGGAGTATAACACGGGAGAGAGAGTTTTCAATTTAAGCGATGTACCTCCGCAAATCATCGAGGACCGTACTTTCGTGCCCCTGCGTTTGGTCAGCAACGCTTTAGGGGTGGCTATAAGATGGGAGGATGCGAGCAGGACGGTATATATCGATTCCGCCCAGGCCGCGAGTATTACACCCTTCTTCGACATGAAGATATCATCCGTTCAGCCCGGGCAGGTGATAACGGAGACTACGGATTTGCAGGCATCCTTTCCGGGATCGGTTCCGGCCGGCGCTGCAGAGATTAAGTTTTTGCTCATCAATCCTGAGACAGGACGGGGAACGGTTGTTGCCAGGGGAAGCGGTATGACCGCCAAATACCGCTGGCTGCCGGACTTGCAGGAGAGCGGACAGCGGGTTCTTGTGGCTGCCGTCTATAACGGGGATGGGCGTTTCCTGGCCGGCGACGCCGTTCCGGTTCAGGTAGCGGTGGTTCCCAGGGTATCGTTAACCGGACTGGTCCAGGGACAGGTGGTAGGGGATACTGTTTCGCTGGGAGCCGATCTGAATTTCGTGGCTGCTTACGTCAAATATGAGGTTGTAAACCAGGACAAAGGCAAGGTCTTTGTAACTGAAGAGTCGGACCCTCAGGGTGTGTACAAATGGGCACCGATGCTGGAGGATAACGGGAACGTTTCCTTCAAGGTGATAGCCTATGACCATGCAGGACAGGCCTATGCCGGCGAGGCTGTTACCGTTAAGGTTGACGCGGCACGGAAGCTGGAGTTGAGAGGGGTTAGCGCAGGCAGCACGGTGGAGAAGCCGGTCACGCTGTCGGTTTTCCGGAACTTCCAGGTCAGCCAGACCGAATATGTGATCAAAGACCCGCAGACAGGGAAGGAAGAGGTCCTGGCCCAGGTCGGATACACAAGCTACCGGTGGTTTCCTGGTCCGGAGCTGACAGGAACCAGAGAACTCCTGGTCCGGGTCAAGGATACCTCCGGTGTTACCCATACAAGCAGCAGCGTTAGTGTCAAGCTAACGGGCGCTCCAAAATTGATTTTGGGAGGTGTGGGTCCCCAGCAGGTAGTGACCGGTCCGTTGAAGCTGACAGCCTCAAGCAACGTTGCTTTAGACAGCATCCAGTACATCCTGGTCAACCCCAAAACAGGAGCAAGAAGGGTTATTGCTGGGGGGAAGGATGCCGGCGCTGAATATACCTGGACACCGGTTCAGGGAGACGATGGAGAATGGAAGATGCAGGCAGAAGGCACTTTAGCTTCAGGAGAAAAAATTACCAGCGAAGCCATCGCATTCAAGGTGTATCTTGGCACCATCTACTCAGCCAAGCCGGTAGTCGAAAAAAGTGCATTCCTGGACCTGGCATCCGGTTTAGCGAGCCAGTCATGGCAGAAAACAGGCATGTCCGCGGCGCTGCAGACAGCCCAGGCCATCCTGGAAACAGGCTGGGGCCAAAGCGTTCCGGTAGATAAATATACGGGAAAATTTTCATACAACCTGTTCGGCATAAAGGGTACGGGGCCTGCCGGTTCGGTAGTCTCCAACACCTGGGAAGAGTATAACGGGCAAACCTTCCGTGTTGACGCGAATTTCCGGGCTTACAGCGGTGTG
>JABUEW010000184.1 GCA_013314855.1 Bacillota bacterium
CTTGTATGGGGGAAAGAGCATATGAATAGTAGCAATGATGCACTAAAAGACAATAAAGAATGGATAATTGTATTTCTACCCCTTGTTGCTATTGAAATATATCTAACCTTTACTGTTTTGGTTTTCTTGCTTGGACCAATAAAGTGGCACATACAAAACTTGAGTATGTTCCTTTTATACATAGTGTTGTATCATGTGGCATTCATCGGTGGATATGTTGTGTATTGGAGAAGTAAACACGAACATATCACTTATTCGCACACAAAAAATGAATATTCGCCCAACCTAATTCTCATAATTGGCTCATATTTATGTTATATTATCTGCTACATAATCAGTTTTCCTTATACAACGGGTATTGTTGATATCTCCCTTAACAATATTACGCAACAACTCCTTATAGGATTAACTAATCCCGCGAGCGTGTACTTCAACAAGGCAGTTCAACTTTCTGCCCTTCAACCCAATCCTGCATTAAACGCTGTGCAATGTATAATTGCTCCCATGGCTTGGTTTTCGTTTGTATTGCCAATAATATGGTGGGATAAATTGAAGTTACCATATAAAATAGTTTTTTGTTTAATTCTCATTTTTGAAATGGGAAAATGGGTTTTGATTGGGACCAACAAAGGTGTTTTTGACTTGTTGATTGCTTTGGTTGTTGTAATTGCTTTCGATGCGATATGTGGATATATCAAAGGTAATATTAAGACTTGGTTACAACATAAGATCCCCATAGTACTTTACATTGTGCTCTTGACTATATTTTCGTTTTATTTCATCGGCTTAAATATGACCACTCGGGTTGGTTCGGTAACTACATATTTAGAAAAGAGTATTCCACAAAAACAGGCAGAAGTGAAGTTTACCGGATCGAATTATGATAGGGACTCAACAACAGGTAGTTCAGCTACAGGACAATTAAGTACTGCGGACAGTTCTAGAGCTTTTCAAATTATGGATAATGCGCGGTATGGTCTCTTGTTTTACATTACACACGGATATTACGGAATGTCGCTCGCGATTTCACGGCCCTTCACGTCAACCTATGGAATCGGGAACTCCTACTTTTTGACTAGGCAAGTAGAAAGAATTACAGGTGTAAGCATGTTTGAACGCACTTATATGGCCAAACTAGAACCAGAATGGTCTGCAACTGGGTTATGGCATACTTGTTACACTTGGCTAGCATGCGACGTGTCATTTGTGGGTGTAGTCTTAATTATGTTTATTCTGGGTTTATTTCTTGCCAGGACATGGATGGATGCGATATTTGGGAAAAATATTTTTTCAATTGCGCTGCTGCCTGTGCTTGCCATTATGTTCGTATATATGCCGTGTAACAATCAAGTTATGGCTAATGGTCCGAGTTTTTGCACGTTTTGGGGTTTAGCAATGCTTTCTGTTGTTTATCCGAAATACTTCGGTGCCGGGAAGAGGGGGGACCAAGGGGAGAATCAGCCATCTATACTGCGCCTTAGAAGGTTAGCACGCAGAAAAGGAGGCCGCAATGGGATTGATTAAGAAACGCAAGAATCTTGTTCCCCGAATTAGTATCTCCATATTGCCCGCCGCCCTTCTCGTTTTAACGGTCTTTATTTACGGCCCCATTAATTTGTATGCCGGAAACAGCAAGGAGCTCTGGTTTCCTTTTTCATTTATCGCCTCCAATTTTATCTTGAGCGGCGTCGGGGTTTTCTTGTTATTTTCGATAATATGCGTGTCGATGCCGTGGGAGAAAGGCAAATGGCTCGTCGCCTTGGTTTTTGGCATTGCCGTTGCTCTTTATATTGAAGGGACATACCTTCCAATAGAATACATAAACTTGAATGGCGCGCCGACTGAATGGGAGAAGTATCACTCCCAAATGATCTGGGACGCCGTATTATGGACGGCGTGCATCCTGGTATCGGTGGCCGCCGCTGGTTTCAGAGAAGAACTTTTTAAGAAAGCGGTGCCCTTACTATGCGGGTTGCTAATAGCGGTACAGGTTGTAGCGCTTATACCGTTGTTGAACGATCTGGGCCAGGAGAAGAAATTCGTTCTAACAAGCGAAGGCAAATTCACACTCTCAAAAAAAGACAACATCATAGTTCTGGTTCTCGACTGCTTTGACAACAGATTGTTTGAAATGTTTACCGAGGAGAACAGCCAATTTAAGCAGGCCTTTTCTGATTTTACTTATTATAAAAATGCGACTTCCGGATTTAATTACACTACCCCGTCAATTCCCTATATTTTGACTGGAATCCCCTACGATAATTCGATACCCTATAGCGAGTACTTACGGATGTCGTTTAGAAAGGTGCCACTGCTCAAAACCCTGTACGAAAAAGGGTACGATTCAGGGGTTTACACTTTTCCCCAGATGATTCCCCTTAACGATCCTTTATTAGCTAAGTACATTTCAAATGCCAGGAGCATAAGCGAAGATAAAAAATTATCGATGTCTATGTTTGAGTCTATGCTGAAATTTACGGCTCTGAGGTATTTCCCTATGTGGCTAAAGAAGGATTTTCTTCTTGCGTATGATGAATTTGACAATAACGAAGCAGAAATGACCAATAAGAAAGTCTCAAACCGTGATGTTGCATTTTACAACCATCTGATTAATGAAGGTTTTACGACACAGGGTGAAAAAAATACTTTCCGGTTTTATCATTTGAATGGCGCGCACTTACCTTATACCCTAGATGGCGAATTGAGGCCGGCCAATCTGCAATGGCCGCAAGCTTTTTTCCAGCAAGCGAAAGGATGTATGAAGCTCACTGTTACTTTTTTAGATCAATTAAAAAAGGCGGGTGTGTACGATAATTCTACAATTATTATTGTTGGCGATCACGGAGTGATGGAAGATCTAATGATGTCACATTACCTCGCGCCGGTGATGCTGATCAAAACCAAAAACCGGCACGGCGAAGCTATGTCGATCTCCAATGCTCCGGTTTCCAATGGCGACATCGCCGCCACAGTTCTGGACTTAATCGCTCCAGAGGTGAGGGATTCAGGTGCTTCGATTTTTGACGTAAGGGACAATCAAAAACGAAACAGGTATTATTACTGGTACAATGGATATCAGAGAACAAAGAGCGGTTACCTGCCGGACCTCTATGAGTATGTCAATAACGGGAGTTGTGAAAACCATCAGGACTGGGTCAGAACGGGGAGGATTTTAACGCCTGACGGCGTAAAAGAAACGGAATACAAACAGTATACTTTGGGCACTCAACTAAGCAGTGCCGATATTACTTGTCTTATGGAAAGAGATAAAAATAAGAGAACCTTTTACGGATTTCGAGGATTGTATTATGTGGGTGACTATGCAGCAACTTCTGGCAACTTTGCTCAACTACGTTTTGCTATTCCCGAGAGAAACAATGATCTTCCAGTATATATTACTTTATCCTCCGCCTTTCCCGATAATCCCGACATTGTCCAACGGCTTAGAATAGAAGTCAACGGGAAGCAGTTGGCTGATGAGTTTTCCGTCTCGGGAGCAGGGATTAAACACATAAAATTCACGATACCAAAGGGGTTGCTAAAAAAAGATGGAAAACTTGATTTGAAGCTTTTATTACCCGATGCCCGGTATCCGGAGGGCTATCAAAGCGAGGTGGTCTATCTCAAAGGGGCTCTCAGGATTTATAGTCTAACCATTGGTGCGATACCTTCGCTTGAAAAAGGAGATGTGATTAGTTTTGGGGCAGGAGGCAACTCCATCAAATATATTGGCAGCGGCTGGCACGGGCCAGAACCGCGCCACACATGGACATCAGATAGAGCGGAGCTTTACTTGCCGCTCAGGCCGGACAAGGAGGCGAGGTTAAAATTTAGACTCGTTTATCCGCATGACGAGAACTACGTCAATCTGTCTGTCAATGGGCATCCAATTGGCAAGTGGAGGGGGGGTTGCGCAGGAGAGGAATGGGGTTACTACAAGGTCATGACTATTCCCAAAGAGGTGCTGTCTGCGGACGGGCTCCAGCTAATAACCCTCGGAATGCCTAATGCTTACAGGCCAAATGATACTGCGGACAGAAACGCTCGGGTGTTGGGCCTGCCGGTTATGAGTATTGAAATCATCGAATAGGAGAGGAATACAATGATATTCATAACATTTGCGTATTTAGATCCCGGAACCGGAAGTTATATTATGCAGCTGATTGCAGCGTCTATCTTAACTGTCGGCGCAGGTGTGGTGGCTTTTTGGAAGAAAATAAGAGCCAGGTTCTCAAACGAGGGAAAGGCCGATGGGGAATAGATTGCCGTCATCCTTTCGTGATCCCGGAGGATACATATTTGAAGAGCACGGGAAGCTATTTCGTCACATAAACAAAAGCTGTCTTGAAGACTTTTTATTTTTCATGGATAGTGGCCTTTATGACAGGCTTGCGGCAGAGAGAAAGATCGTCAAGCATGAACAGGTATTTTCAGATGAAAATCATATAATTATCGAACCCGAAAAAATCCCATTTATAACGTATCCGTACGAGTGGTCTTTAAGCCAATATAAAGATGCAGCATTACTAACACTTGAGCTTGCGGCAGTTGCCTTAGAGTACGATATGATACTCAAGGACGCCAGCGCCTATAATATCCAGTTTAACGAAGGGCATCCGGTTTTGATTGATACGCTGTCATTTACCAGATATAAAGAGGGAACTCCGTGGGTCGCTTACAGGCAGTTCTGTCAGCATTTCCTTGCCCCCATTGCCTTGATGGCATTGAAGGACCCTAGACTTTCGCAAATGATGCGCGTTTATATTGATGGAGTTCCACTAGATTTGGCCTCAAAGCTGCTGCCTGCAAAGACCAAGTTTGATTTTGGGCTCCAACTACATATTCATCAACACGCAAGGCAACAACTCAAGCACGCTAGCGATTCAGGTAATATAACCAAGAATATAAAAATTTCGAAGGCGTCATTAATCGCTATTTTAGACCATCTTCGTTCTACCATAAAAAAACTTAACAAACGTAGTGGTACAACGCAGTGGGTTTCCTATTATCAAAATATGCACAATTATTCTGAAGAGGCTTTTTCAGAAAAGATAAACATCGTCCGCCAATTCCTTCGTCAAACGAACGCCCGACTCGTATGCGACATGGGGGCAAACGTCGGTGTATTTTCAGCCATAGCCTCAGAAAACGCCAAATTAGTGGTTGCATACGATATCGACCACGATGCGGTAGACGTTCATTATAATAGTCTTAAACGGTCGGGAATACACAATGTAGTTCCGGCAGTTTTGGATATTGCAAATCCAAGCCCGGCGATTGGATGGGCACTTCGAGAACGGATGTCTACTTTCGAGCGGGGGAATTTTGACTGCGTGATGGCGCTGGCAATTATTCATCATATTTGTATATCTGGGAATGTGCCATTAGATATGGCAGCTGAAACGTTTGCAACTTTAGGGAAATGGCTAATTATTGAGTTTGTCCCTAAATCGGACAGCCAAGTTAAAAAGCTTCTTTCCACAAGAGAGGATATATTCTCAGAATACAATGAGAGAGGTTTCGAGGACGCCTTTTCTCAAAAATTCGAAATCATATCCAAGAGTGTTGTTACAGGTAACGAACGCGCTATATACCTAATGAGG
>JABUEW010000185.1 GCA_013314855.1 Bacillota bacterium
ATATGTATCCTCTTCGAAAAGATTTTCTGATTTTGAATTTGAAGGTATAACTTATAAATATGTTCCTTCAAAATTTGATTTGGGAGTAATCTCTCCAAAAAACACAAAGGGGATTCGGATTACTTCGTTAGAGCGTACTGTAGTCGATAGCATAAAGGATTTTGACAAAATAGGAGGACTGGAAGAACTTCTAAATTGCATCACTTCTATCCCTTATTTAGATGAGGATCAATTAATCAAGTATTTGTCTGCTTATGAAATGCAGTTTTTATATCAGAAAACAGGGTTTATACTGGAACACTATAAAGATCAGCTGCATATTTCCGAAGAATTTATAGATTACTGTAAAAGTAAAATCGGGAAAAGCACCAGATATTTAACGAAAGAAAGCAACAAATACAATAGTCAATGGAGATTGGTTGTTCCAGAGGGTATTTTTCAAATTGTAGAGCAGGGAGGGATGCCCCTTGTATAACTATGACAAAAACTATATTTCTCAAAGAGCGTCCAAATTCGGATTTATCCGGGATACATTGGAAAAGGTGTATCGTTTAGCGGATATCTTAGAATATATAAACAGTGATCCAATATTGAAGGGTAAATTAGCTTTAAAAGGTGGAACTGCAATAAATTTAACAATATTTAATCTTCCGAGATTGTCTATAGATATTGACCTTGATTATTTAGGAAATGACAGCAAAGAAGAAATGCTGCAAAACAGAATGGTGATAAACACAGCTCTTGCAAAATTTATGACGCTTAACGGTTACAGGCTCAGCCCCAAAACAAAAACACCTCACAGTCTTGATTCCTGGATTTATGAGTATGTTAATTGCGTTGGCAACAAAGATACCATTAAGATAGAAATTAACTATTCTTTAAGAATGCATATTTTTCCGGTACAAGAAATGAAAATTATTACAGAACACTTTGAAAGTGAATATAATCTGAATTGCCTTAATGCTCTTGAGATTTTCGGTAGCAAGATTAATAATGCGCTCATAAGCAGGGCTGCGGCACGAGATTTATATGATGTTTATAATATGATTAAGTTTAGGCTGTTTGATGAAAGTGAAGAACAGCTTCTCAGAAAATGTGTGGTATTTTACGCTGCAATATCAGCCAAGGAAATAAATAAAAGCTTTGATACAGGGGCTATTGATGGCATTACAAAATATAAAATCAGGACTGATTTGTTTCCGGTGTTAACCAAACATGATCTATTTGACTTGGATTCAGCTAAAAAGCCCGTAAAGGAATATATTTCAGAATTAATGGCATTAACACCTCAGGAACAGGAATTCTTGGAGCAGTTTGAAGCAAAAGAGTATAAGCCGGAGCTGCTGTTCGATGATGCTGATATTATTTGTCGCATCAAATCACACTCAATGGCATTGTGGAAGATCAGACAGTGAGATGAAAATTAGGTTTAGTATGAGAGAAGAATTGCGGAATTACAGCAACCTTTAGGAACAAGTAAAGGAGGGGTAAAGGTGAGCAAAGCAGGAGCAAAACATTCGGAAGTGAAAGAGCTTTTAATGAAAGATGAAGTGTTTAAAGAAGAATATGAAAAGCTGAAGCTGCGGGAGGAATTGCTGGGAGTGGAACAGGACCGCTTGGATGGCCACGAGGACTGCAATCCTGAGGAGTTGGATAAATATCTGGATGGTATCATAGAAGATGTAGGGCGAGAAAAAGATAGTGCAACATAAGTATAATATAGCGAACTTATTACCTATTTTATTCGCTGCGCCTTACACTGAAGGAAAGTGGCGACGAAGCCGAAAGATCCGGTCTGAAATTTGAAAAGCTAGGCGGCGTCCTAAAAGGCGTCGGTGCGGCCATGGGCGCTGCGGCGGTCGCGGCAGGCGCGGCTGCCGTCAAGCTGGGGAAAGAGGTTGTGGAGCAGTTCGGCGAGCTGGAGCAGAACCTTGGCGGTTCGGAAGCCGTGTTCGGCGAATACGCCGCGCGTATCCAAAAAACGGGGGAAGAAACTTACAAAAACCTCGGCCTGTCCCAATCCGAGTATCTTGCCACCGCCAACAAGATGGGCGCGCTGTTCCAGAGCTCCGGCATCGAACAGCAAAAAAACCTGGAGCTTACTGAGAAGGCCATGCAGCGGGCGGCGGATATGGCATCGGTCATGGGCATCGACATGCAGACCGCCATGGAATCCGTCGCCGGAGCAGCCAAGGGCAACTTCACCATGATGGATAATCTGGGTGTCGCCATGAACGCCACCAGCATTGAGGTCTACGCCCTTGCGAAGAGGCTGGACTTCACCTGGGCCAGCGCCATCAATGCCGAAAAGGCTGAGAACGCCATGCAGATGTTCTTTGAAAACACTGAGTAGCACGCAGGCAACTTCGCAAGAGAATCTACCCAGACCATCAGCGGCTCCATCGGCCTTTTGCAGGCCGCCCTCGGTTCGTTCACGGCGGGACTCGGCAACGCGAACGCCGACATGACGAACCTCACGCAAAATCTTGTGGACGCCTTCCAGGCGGTTGTGAAAAATATCGTGCCGGTTTTGGAGAATATCGTGGCCACCCTGCCTGCGGCGACGGGCGCGATCCTCTCAGCGGTCGGGGATCTGCTTCCCATGTTGCTGCAAACCGTGACGGAATTGTTCTCGCAGGTACTCGAAACTCTCCTGAGCCTGCTGCCGGAACTGGTTCCCGCAGCGGTGCAAGCGGTCGTCACCATCGTGCAGGGGCTGTTGGACAATCGGTATTTCAGACAAAACATTGTTAATCCCACGTCGGAAAAGACCCACCTTATAGCAGAAAACGACGGAACCTTTTTCATCAATCTGGGCAAGAGGATTGTTGTAGGCGGCTGGATTAACCCTACCACCTATTCGGTCGGGCAGATGTATATACCCATATTCAATACCCGCCAAGGACCCGGCCAGCCAATTTTTATAAGTCTTGGGGGTATATCTCGAAAAACAGGTTACACAGGTTACAAGGTGCCAAATTCAGTATTGACAAGGATTTCAAGATTTTAAACACAGGTTACATCAGGACAAAAAACAGGTTACAAAAACACAAAAATGGGGTGTGGCTTTAATGCAGGAGCAGAAAATTGTGAAAGAAATACTGGCATATTTGAAAAACCTTGACGGGTGCTTTGCCTGGAAGGAGCATGGCGGGATGTATGGCACTGCCAGATTGCCGGACATTATCGTATGCTTACAAGGCAGGTTTATTGGAATCGAGGTAAAAAAGCCCGGAGGCAAATTGACGAAGTTGCAAGAAATTACTCTGAAACACATTGAACGTGCTGGTGGTGTGGCAGCTAAGGTTAACTTGATGAAAGAAGTTATTGAACTATTAAATGCTTTACAGGAAGGGACCTTTAATGGAGACAAAAGAATATGTGGAATACCTTCTCAAAAATTACAATAGGATAAAAAAGGACATAGAATACCTGAAATTCGAATTGGAGCATCTTCAAAATATCACCGAGGACGAGACAATAGAGGCTCTCTGCTTTAAGCAGCCGGTAGGAGAAAAAGTAGACACTGGCGGCATATCTGACAAAACTGCCCGTATAGCCTTGATTTTCCGGCAGTATATGCAGAGAATGAACAATAATGCGAGAGTGGAAATTGTGAAGGAAATCAGGGCGGCTGAATTTGAAATTATGAAGCTTGAGCACTATGTGAACGGACTTGACAGGAAGATTAGAGATGCAATAAAGGATTTATATTTTAACGAAATGACATGGAGTAAAGTTTGCGATAAATATGCAATAAGTGAGCGGACACTCAATAGGTATAGAAAAATTGCTGTTGAAGGGCTTGTGGCGGTGTTTGACGGAAAGAGAGCTGTTATTTAAACTTAAGTTGAAATATGGGAAGAAATTACTCATGTTATAAAAACGTGGGTAATTTTTTTTATTTTTTACCTATGTTATATTGAAATAGGAAAAGATTACGCATATAATATAGGCATAAGGAGTGATTCATATGGCTGATGTAAAGCTTTTGCCACCAGAAGCAGAGCTTGAAACAAAGAGAGTATTGAAACAACTTTTAAGGTCCCATAGAGCATTGGCAGAACTCAAAGGTTTTGCGGATATGATACCAAATAAAAATATTCTTATAAATGCTGTAACTATCAATGAAGCTAAAGACAGTTCCGAAATTGAGAATATTATAACAACACATGATGAATTATTTAAAGCTATGTCTCAGGAGAATTATAACAACCCGGCAGCAAAAGAGGTTATAAACTACAGAACTGCGCTTTGGCATGGTTATGAGCTTGTTAAGGAGAAAAAAATCCTGACAACCAATATGATTGTTGAAATTCAGCAATTAATTGAAAAAAATCGTGCCGGGATAAGAAAACTTCCGGGTACTGTACTGAAAAATGAAGCGACCGGGGAAGTGGTGTACACTCCTCCAAGCGGAGAAAAGGAAATACTAGCTCTTATGAGCAACCTTGAAAAATACATAAACGACGATTATGACAACGTTGATCCTCTTATTAAGTTAGCGGTCATTCATTACCAGTTTGAGACGATACATCCGTTTTATGACGGCAATGGAAGAACAGGAAGAATTATAAATGTATTGTATCTTATCCTGAAAGAATTATTGGATAGCCCTATACTTTATCTCAGCAAATATATAATCCGGAATAAATCAGCATATTATAGGTTGCTGCAGGAGGTCCGGACAAAAGGCGGCTGGGAAGAATGGATACTGTTTATATTAGAGGGTATAGAGCTAACTGCTGAAGAAACATTATTGCTTGTAAAGAGGATAAATAATGTTGTGGAAAAGACAGCTGAAGATATCAAAGATGTTTTACCTAAAATATATTCAAGAGAACTGGTAGACTTGCTGTTTTACGAATTTTATACCAAAATTGTATATATTAAAAAAGGACTTAATGTTTCAAGAAAGACTGCTTCAGCATATTTATCGTCATTGGAAGAAACAGGTTTTTTAGTGTCGCAAAAAATTGGCAAAGAGAGAATATATCTTAACACGCGATTGTTTGAAGTTGTACAACAAGCCGGTATGGAGAAATAGGCAAAAGTACAGTGAAAGTACAGTAAAGTGCCAGTGACATGTCCTTCTTTCTATGCTAAAATTTAAACTGAAAAAGTATAAATATAACTCTTAGTATTACTGCCGGGAGTTTTTATTTTAGGTGCCAGCCTGCAGGGGTTATTTTTCCTTACGGACGCCTTTAAAGGGGTCGTTTGGACTGGTTTTGACATCCATGAACCGGCCTGTATCGGAATCACGTTTAATCCAAAGGTCGGTCTTAGGATTGTGAACCTGTGAACGATTATCTACAGCACCATGTCTGTAATTATCTCCGGTATTTTTTGCCATGGGCATCAACCTCCTTCAAAAATGTTAGGCTGGCACCTATTACCATTATACTATATATTGTCGAAAAGAACAAATGTTTTGCTATATAAAGCAATTTGCGTTGTATATAATTTTACGATTAAAAATCTTTAAAACACCTTTTAAAAGTATATTTTCAGTCACAATAATTTCAAAATTAAGATTATCTTTCATTATAAAAACATAAAATTTTCCAC
>JABUEW010000186.1 GCA_013314855.1 Bacillota bacterium
ATTTTATCATTTCTATATCTTCAGGACTAAATGTCCTACCTGAAAATGTTCTATTAGTATTGTTCATGACTTGATTACCTACCTCCCCCAAGTCTACTATACAATACTAATCTTGTACGTGTCCAACTCGGTTTTGCGAAAATATTTTTTTGCTACTCTCTATAACTCTTGTTTTCTCTTTCTTTTAAATTCGTGCTTCATCTCTGTAAGGGTGCAATTTTCATAAACCCAGTTTCTTCCATAGTCTTTTTCAAAAGTTTTTTAAAAAAGACCATCTTTGAATTTTTCATTCAGGGGTTTTGGAAGTATATTCCGGACGGGCTTGGTAAGCAAAAGTAGGCAAACACAGTGTCACATCCGATAATTCATTCTCTATGAAAGTAACTTCTATCATTTCATCTGGCAGTTTACGAGATAGTTACAAATGTAGGGACTCAAGGTATTTGAAGGCAGCTCTGGAATTCCTGCCAATTGAGATAACTTGTGATTGCCGGTGGCTATACTTCTCATGATTGAAAAGTAGCTCACCAACTCTTTAACTTCCTTTTCAAGAAGAAATATCGGCTCTTCGTATAAAAAGCTTCCTTTACGCAGCACTTCCCTATCTATATTTTCCATCAATGGTTCATCATTATCAAAGAAATCAAAGTATTTTGGCACCCCGCCGGTTATGGAATATACTTCTACAAGCTGTTCAAAGGATTTGTAGGAATTACTCTTCAATATTTCTGTAAACTTCAATAGTGACAACCGAATTTGTGCTGTTCTCCTTCCATATAATGGACTACTATATGACAGCACATGAGTTGTCATCATACTTGTCAGTGAACCACATAGGATAACCATCACATTTTTATCCTTATATATTGATTTATATTTCCTTATTATATTTCCATATTAACAACACATTTGTCTGCCACAAATACAATAACCCACTTCTTAAGTTCAGGCAGGGTTTGAAGCTCATGCGAGTTGCGGTATTTCATTATCTGTTCTATGGCTTCATTTTTCTTTTCTTCTATGATTTTTTCTCCATGTGCTTCATACTCTGATTTTTTAATGTACTTTACCTCAAATATTGCAAAATAGGCAGGGTCAATCGGTTCCCTCCTGAATAGCGCTATGTCTATATATCCATCCTCTACTTCATATTCTGATTTTACCAGGTACACGTTGCTTAGCATAAAATAAGAAAGCATAATAAGTTTAACATATTTCTCATCAAAATTTATGTAATCACGGTTGGAAAGCTTGTGCAGGGTCTTTTCTACCACTTCTATAAACTTTTCATTCTTGCCTTCGAGGGCAATTTGCCTTATAGCTTCTTTGATAAAAGGTATATTAATATCATAATCCATTTCCTCATTTAATTTTTTTACATAGTACTGGTGATATAAACCCTTAATGACATAATTAGGCGTCTTTAAACTTACGCTATCTAATACCCTTTTATCTATTGTAAGAAGTCCCAGGTAAAACAGCAAGGACTTAAAATCATCCTGCGTAAAATCTTTTTCCATACTAAATTGTTTTGTTATCTGTGCTACAATTTCCTCTCCATTTAGTATCTTTTCTAAAACTTCCATATTGCCTTTTCTATTCTTTAGCTCAAACATCCTGCCCAATTTTCCATAGTCGCTGGCAATGTTCTGGTCTATTAAGTCTATAGGTCCTTCTTTGTCTTCTATATAGGTTTTTAAATAGTATAATATCATGTCACTATTAAATAACCTTTTTTTTGCTTTCTCTGAGAACAAGTAACCATCATAGTTCTTGTGCAGCACTTCCATTAACTCTTCCATATCACTTTCACTCACAGGAAACCTGGCAGTATCTCTAACCATCTGTTTCACTTCATCTTCAGTAAAGCCCATCATCTCATTAAAAGTATCAAGCCTTGTTATGTCATCGGCAATATTAAATCCGCTGGTAAGGCTATCTAAGGTAATTGGGCTTACTCCTGTGGCAAATATTCGTTTTACAATTGTCTTTGTTTGTTTCTTAAGCACTTCGTACCATTTTCTAACAAATCCGGTATTACTTACCGATTGCTTAAATAAGTCAAACTGAAAGCTTAGAAGCTCATTTGCAAAATGGTCATATTCATCTATGATAACGTAAATTGGTTTATCTATTTTACTCTTCACATTTGTAAAAAAATCTTCCATTATATTTGCTGCTGATATATTTAAATCCGAATCTTTTATTATATAGTCGAAAGATAATCTATACCGATCTGCAAAATCCTTAAATGCCAGCTTTGTGATATTGGTAAAGCTCTCTTCCAATTCTTCCTTCGTGTCGGTAGTTACTCCCGTAAAATCAAAATTAAGGACATAGTAGCTGTTTCTTTCTTTTGTCGGGTTTTGTCCTATATAGGTATTTTTAAATAAAATATCAAAATTATCTTTTTCGTTTACATCATAGTAGTTTTGGAGCAACGACACAAACAGGCTTTTGCCAAATCTTCTCGGGCGTAAAAAGAATAAAAATGGTGCATGGTAATTCTCTATTTTCTCAATGTAAGCGGTCTTGTCTATATAGATATAATTCTCCAGTGCAATTGTTTTATAATTACTGATTCCATATGGCAATTTCTTCAATCCAGCTCGCTCCTTTCACAAGCCCTTAAAGAGTGTTTATTTAACAAGATTTTAACACTTTTCCCTTGATTCTTCAGTAATAATTATAACCCATCTTGCTTAGTTATTACAATTAAGAAATTGAAAAATTTAAACTCTTCTGCCTCTTCCTCTATAGTCTTTTCCACAAAGGTCTTAATTGTTTTTAGTGAATTTTCAATATGTTGAAAAGGAATGATCCCCCCGATATCTTTACCCCTGTAAATAATTGTAACTGTTTTATTTTTTGACATCTATAACCTCAGAATATGGTAGAATATTTGTCAGTTACTACTCCTTTTCAAAAATAACTTTTCCTACTCTGTCAATATGTTCTTTCAGTTCTTTGTGCTCTAGATGCGAATAATCAACAATATCAAAAAAATACGGCAACGGCCCGTATTCTTCCAACACTGCATGAAGGCTCGATAATGTATCGAATGTTATTCTTTCACCACAGATAGCTATATCTACATCCGACCCCGGTTTATAATTCCCCTTGGCTCTTGAACCAAAAATCAAAGCCTTTTGTATCTCGGGAAATTTTTTAATTGCCTTAACAATATAATCCAAATCAGATTCACTTAAACCGTAGTTCATAATCCCTCCAACTTAAGGCAAAGCTCGTTAATAATTGAATAATATTTTTTTCTTATAAGCTCCTCGACTTCCCTTGCTTTTGCTTCATCATAAGTATGTGCCATTAGATTCCTTTTTTCCAATGCATCTATCCATGCATGCCCATTTGTAATGAGTTGCGTTTGAAAAGCTGTTTGTATCGTACTTCTAGGGCTTTTTACATCAAACCCTTCTTGTTCCAAGTAATCTTTCATAGTCTTCCAAGCTAATTCAAAAGTATATTCAAAACATTTTATCAGCCCTTGAACTTCGAATTTGTTCAATTCCTCTTTTTCTATAAATTCCGTTAGTTGCATGGCAACTTTCTTAAAATTAGAAAACCTCTGTTTCCATCGAATATCCTGGTTCATATACCACACCTGCTTTATTTGTATTTTCTTTAGTATACCATGCTTATAATGATTTTAAAATACAAGTTTTATCGCTTCTTCAATTCTTCCCGTTTTATAATTTAATTGAAAAAAATGTGTCAATAATATATACTTTTAATGTGCTTTGGCTGCGCATTATCACATTATTGTATTGGAGTTTTTTCTTGTAGCACTTATACACTTATAATGCCCGGTTTTGGGAAAAACTTGAATACTGGCACGGCACAGACTGTTATCAGCATCGCTGGAGGAAACGTATTGTGTTTTTAAGGGAGGTTTCATGATGGAGTTTATAGATTTAAGAAGCGATACGGTCACAGTACCCACCCCGGAAATGAGGGAAGCAATGTATAAAGCGGAAGTTGGGGACGATGTCTACGGGGATGATCCCACTGTAAACAGGCTTGAAGAATATGCTGCCGAAGTTGTTGACAAGGAAGCCGCCCTGTTCGTTCCCAGTGGAACTTTTGGCAATCAGCTGGCTCTATTCACCCACTGCAGCCGCGGGAACGAAGTTATTCTTGGAGACAACTGCCATATTGTTGCGCATGAGGCCGGGGCTTCCGCAGTAATAGCAGGGGTACAGCTAAGGACTCTTAAAGACAATAAGGGCGAGCTGGATCCGGAAGAAATAGAAACAAAGATACGTAAAGAAAAAGATATTCACTATCCCGATACGGGTCTCATATGCTTAGAAAATGCACATTCAAACGGTAGAGTGGTGTCTTTGGAAAATATGAAGAAAGTTTTTAGTATTTCACGAAAGTATAACATCCCCATACACCTTGATGGAGCAAGACTATTCAACGCATCAACATATCTGGGATTAGACCCGAGGGAAATAACCAAGCTTTGCGACTCGGTCATGTTTTGTCTGTCCAAAGGCTTATGCGCACCTGTCGGTTCAATTCTTGCAGGCGACAGCGATTTTATTAGCAAAGCAAGAAAGGGAAGAAAAATCATGGGAGGCGGTATGCGCCAGGCAGGAATTCTGGCTGCTGCAGGGCTTATCGCGTTGGAAAAGATGAGACACAGGTTAAAGGAGGACCATGACAATGCAATGTTGCTTGCAAGCGAGCTGGCAAAAATACCTGGTATAAGGGTAAATCCTGATGATATTCACATCAACATGGTCTTTTTTGATATAAGCGGTACAGGATGCGAAACTGTAAAGCTTGCGGAAGAATTGTTAAAAAGAGGGATAAAAGTCAATTCCGGAGAAGATGGGATTATGCGTTTTGTAACACATTATTGGGTAAGCAGGAGCGACATTTACCGCGTTGTTGGCAGCATAAAGGATATCCTTCTTAAATAAATTTTAGTTTTGGTATAAACAAAATATATTATTAGACATTAGCGTCCTGTACCAATTATATCTCCACATTAACAACACATTTATCCGTCACAAAAACAACTACCCATTTCTTAAGCCTGGGCAGGTTTTGAAGCTCATCAGAGCTTTTGTACTTCATTATCTGTTCTATGGCTTCATTTTTCTTCTCTTCTATGATTTTTTCTCCGTGTGCTTCATACTCTGATTTTTTAATATACTTTACCTCAAATATTGCAAAATAGGCAGGGTCAATCGGTTCCCTCCTCAATAACGCTATATCTATATATCCATCCTCTACTTCGTATTCCGATTTTACCAGGTACACGCTGCTTAGCATAAAATAAGAAAGCATAATAAGTTTAACATATTTCTCGTCAAAATTTATGTAATCACGGTTGGAAAGCTTGTGCAGGGTCTTTTCTACCACTTCTATAAACTTTTCATTCTTGCCTTCGAGGGCAATCTGCGATACAGCGTCGCTGATTTCTGAGGCGTCAAGCT
>JABUEW010000187.1 GCA_013314855.1 Bacillota bacterium
GGTTATAGTGTTATCCGATGACTTAAACGTATGGTTAAATTTATGTAATATTATTATATAATTGGATAAAATTACTAACGCAGCCACTATTAATGGATAAGAATAAAATTTTCATGCTTCAGCTCTGCGAAGATTTTACAGTAATTGCATAATAATATCTGATAGGATATAATATATAAAAACAAAAATAAGGAGCGGTTGAAGTGATAGATAACGGTCCTCCGCCTATAGGCAGGAATATAACCAATATCAGGAAACAGAAGAATATGAGTTTGGACGAGCTTTCCAAGAGGTCGGGTGTTTCAAAATCCATGCTGTCGCAAATTGAACAGGGAAAGACAAACCCTACCGTTATAACAGTATGGAAAATAGCTCGTTCTTTAGATATACCTGTGTCGGAACTAATAGAAAGCAATGGTGATTTTCCCATAGAAGTAATTAGAAAGGATGATGCGCCTGTAATTTATTCCGATGACCGTTCTGTTAAATTCAGAATTAATTCACCTGTCCATATGACAGATAACCTTGAACTTTATCACATAACATTTAAACCCCAAGGAAAAAATAAATCTAACCCCCATTTTCCAGAAGCCGAAGAATTTTTTACTGTTATTTCCGGCAGGTTTAGAATAACATCAGGGAATTATTCTGTTATTGTTAATGAAGGTGATACTGCCCGTTACCGGGCTGACCAGGAACACATAATTGAAAATATTACCGATTTCCCGGCAGAGGCATATTTGGTAGTGCACTTTCCAAAGTAACCTTGATTCCATTTCTTTGCAACAATTCAGTTGTGACACCGTTTCCTTCTACAACTTTACCCGAGAAGGTACCGTCATATATTGCCCCGCAACCGCATGAAGGGCTTTTAGCCTTTAAAATAGCTTCTTCTGCTCCAATAAGCTTCGCAATTTTCAATACCTCCAGGGCCCCTTTTATAAGTTCGCTAGTAACATCCTTACCATCTTTAGTAATTACTCTTGCCTTACCATCCAATACATCAGCACCAGTCCCACCGACAATTTCACAAGGCCGCCTAGGTGTAGGACATCCTCCTAGCTGCTCCGGGCATATTGGTATAGCTTCGCCTCTTGAGACCATATCAGCAACAACTTTATTATAATTATTTTCCCCATTATACTTACAATTCAATCCTGCCAGGCATGCACTTACGATTATCATAGAATATCAACATCCTTCTACCTTAATGTATGCTACTCCTCATTTTCTGTATGGGTATTTTTCTTTTCCTTTTTCTTACTGCTTTCCTTACTGTTTTCCTTACCGCTTTCCTTCTGTTTTTTCCCTGAGGCTTTTCTTTTACTTTGCGGCTTTCTCTCAATCACAAACTCTACCTGTCTCGCTATCTTGTCTGTCCTTACCACCCTTACCTCAACTATATCCCCTATTCTATATTGTTTTCCTGTCCTTTCTCCAATGAGGAAATAACCCATATCATCAAGAATATAATAATCGTCTTCCATGCTCGACAATTTTACAATGCCCTCAACAGTATTACCCAATTCAATAAACATGCTGAAATTAGTAATACCCGTAATTATACCTTCAAAGACATCCCCCAGGTACTGCTGCATATATTCAACTTTTTTGAGGTCTTCTACCGCCTGCTCTGCATCTTCAGCCAGTCTTTCCCTTTCAGAACACTGTTTTGCAATATCAGGAAGCTTCTCAGTATAATACCTTTTTCTATCATCATCCATTTTGCCTTTGATAACTTCCTTCATTATTCTGTGGATAATTAAATCAGGATATCTTCGTATTGGTGAAGTAAAGTGGCAATAATACTTTGATGCCAAACCAAAGTGTCCCACATTCCGTTCACTGTACTTCGCTTTCTGAAGGGAACGCAGCATCATAGTACTTACAAGTCTTTCTTCCTTTTTACCTTTTACTTCTTCAAGCAGTTTCTGAAGCGCACTGGGATGTATATCACCGGATCCCTTGAGGCGGTACCCTAATATACGCGCAAAATTACTGAAATTAATAAGCTTTTCCTTATCCGGATCTTCATGAATTCTGTATACAAAAGGAGAATCAAGCCAAAAGAAATACTCTGCTACAGTCTCATTACATACAATCATAAATTCCTCGATGATTTTTTCCGCAATCGTAGGGTTAAATTTCATTATATCGGCTATCCTTCCCTCTTCATCCAATACTATTCTTGCTTCTCCAAAGTCAAAATCTATGGCGCCCCTGGCCATCCTTTTTTCTCTAAGTATAAGAGCCAACTCCTCCATTACCTGCAAATCGCCGATAAGATGGGAATACTTGCTGCAAACTTCTTGGTCCTTTTCTTCCAATATTTTATAAACATTTGTATAAGTCATTCTTTCAGTAGTATTTATAACGCTTTCGAATATTTCATGGTCGACGACATTGCCCTTCGAGTCAATGGTCATAAATACTGAAAATGTCAATCTATCCACACCTGGGTTTAAGCTGCATATCCCGTTGGATAATTTGGGCGGAAGCATAGGTATAACCCTGTCCACAAAATATATGCTTGTCCCGCGTTTTAAAGCCTCTCTGTCCAATGGAGAACCTTCTGTAACATAATAGCTTACATCAGCTATGTGCACACCAAGCCTGTAAATCCCTTCAGGAGTTTTTTCTATTGATACTGCATCATCCAAATCCTTGGCATCTTCACCATCAATTGTAATTATTCTTAAAGCCCTCAAATCCCTTCTTCCTTCCAATGCCTCTTCCGGAACCGAATCTTCTATTTTTAAAGCTTGCTGGATAACATTTTCGGGAAACTCTTCAGTCAGGTGAAAGGCTCTTATTATGGACAGTACATCAGTATTAGGGTCATCCTTATCTCCAAGGATCTCTATTATGCGCCCTTCAGCGTGTTTTGTCTTTTCAGGCCATTTAGTTATTTCAGCAACCACTTTCTGTCCAGGGATCGCTCCTCCTGTCTCTTCAGCAGGAATTAGTATATCCTCTGTTATTCTTTTTTCATCAGGTATCACATATAAAAAGTGGCGGCTGCTAAAGAGAGTTCCAACCACCGTTTGATTGGCTCTTTTAAGAATCTTGACAATTTCCCCTTCATCCTTTTTATTAAAAGAATCTCTCGATAATATTTTAACTAACACTCTATCGTCATGCATTGCCCCGTGTAAAAAATTAGGAGAAATATATACATCTCCCATATTAGCAGTATCGGGAATAACAAACCCAAATCCCCTTTCATTCATTTGCAGCCTACCAGGTATTAAATTAAAATGTTCGGGCAATCCATACCTGTTTTTGTTTGACTTAACTATTTTCCCTTCTGTCTCTAATTCTTCAAGTACCACCTTGAACAAATCGGTATCTGATTTAGGAACACCCAATACAAAGGCCAATTCTTTAAAAAGAAGAGGTTTGTATTCTTCGCTTTCCATAAAGGATAATATTCGTCCTTTTCTTACATCTTTTGTTATTTCTGATTCCATCATGCACCTCATTTCATTTATTAAAACAATAATTTAAATATTTTTTGAGAGGTTCCTTTATAATTTCTTCCGGGCATGTCTCAAAAATATTATTCTCCTTATCATTTAATTGTAAAAAAACAAGGGAACCGTCCCCTTATCTTGGTCCCCTTGTATTACTTGTCTTCCCCTTGTTTTTATTTCAGTATTAAATACAGTATTATAGATGTAATTAAAAATGCTACTGCCGCAATAGTTGTATACTTACTAAGCATTGCATCTATTGTTCTTCCCTTATTCTTGCCAAAAAATGTCTCTGCACCTCCGGCTATTGAACCTGAGAGCCCCGCCGACTTTCCTGACTGCAGCAATACAATTATTATTATAGATAAAGCAATAATTATATGCAAAATATTCAATATCAATGCACCGATACCCAAACCAACACCTCCAATAACAACAAGATAACCAGCCCGGCAATTTACTAAATATGTTTCAGTTTATTTTAACATACATAGTCTCATATAGCAATAGCAAAATCTATAATTAAATTCGTATTATATTATTTATTTTTCAAGTTAAACCATGCATTCAGTCCTAAATATTGGGCTGCATTTCCTAATTCTTCTTCTATCCTTAAAAGCTGATTGTACTTGGCAACACGGTCAGTTCTTGAAGGCGCACCTGTTTTAATCTGTCCTGCATTGGTCGCCACTGCTATATCGGCAATAGTTGAATCTTCAGTTTCACCCGATCTATGCGAGACAACGGCTGTATATCCTGCCCTGTTTGCCATTTGAATCGCATCAAGGGTTTCGGTAAGGGTACCAATCTGGTTTACTTTAATCAGTATGGAATTTGCTACTCCAAGGTCAATCCCTTTCTTTAACCTTTCAGTATTAGTAACAAAAATGTCATCCCCTATAAGTTGAATTTTATTTCCTATTTTATCGGTAAGAAGTTTCCAGCCTTCCCAGTCTTCTTCTGCCAGTCCGTCTTCCAGGGATATAATAGGATATTTCTCAACTAAGTTAGCCCAGAATTCTACCATTTCTTCACGTGTCTTTCTTAAGTTGGATTTCCAGAATAAATATGACCCGTCATCCTGGTACATTTCAGTAGCAGCAGCGTCTATTGCAAGCCTAAAATCATCTCCCGCATTATATCCTGCTTTCTCTATAGCTTCCAGTATAACCTGAATTGCCTCTTCATCAGTTTTAAGGTTGGGTGCAAATCCACCTTCATCACCTACAGAAGTACTATACCCTTTATCTTTCAACACTTTCTTTAAGTTGTGGAAAACCTCCGCGCACATCTGAAGTGCTGTCTTGAAACAACATGCACCTACCGGCATTATCAAGAATTCCTGGATGTTTACGCTGTTATCGGCATGTTTCCCACCATTTATAATGTTCATCATAGGTACGGGCAACACCTTTGCATTAACGCCCCCTATGTATTGATACAAACTTAACCCCAATGATTCTGCTGCTGCCTTTGCAACAGCCAGAGAAACGCCCAGTATGGCATTTGCGCCAAGCTTACTTTTGTTAGGAGTACCATCCAACTCAACCATTAAATTGTCTATGGCAACCTGGTCATAGACATTCATTCCCTCAACTTCTTCTGAAATAATTTTGTTTACGTTTTCTACGGCTTTTTGTACACCTTTTCCCAAATATCTATCTTTATCGCCATCTCTCAATTCAACTGCCTCAAAAGCTCCTGTTGAAGCCCCTGAAGGTACAGCAGCCCTTCCAAGAGAACCATCAGCAGTTACCACATCCACTTCAATGGTAGGATTTCCCCTGGAATCCAGGATTTCTCTTGCAAATATACTATCAATTTCTAAATAAAAGCCCATGTTTATTCTCCTTTCAACTTAAAATATATTGTTTACAGTTTTCGAATAAAATAAATATTAAATTTAACCATTATATAGGATACCCCAAAAAATAAAAATTGTAAACATTATTTTT
>JABUEW010000188.1 GCA_013314855.1 Bacillota bacterium
ACAGTTGTCATACTGCTTGTAGCAATTGAAGCAGCACAACCAAAAACGAGAAATCGAATATCAGTAATTCTATTGTCCTTAACTTTTATATAAATGGTAAGACTGTCCCCGCATCTTACATCACCATCTATTCCTTCACCATCCGACGAAATCATTTTTCCAGAATTCCTCGGATTAGAAAAATGATCCATTACTGTTTCTGAATACAAATTAAACATCTCCTGTATTTATTTGTATTGGCATTTTATATGTTTAATAATATATTATATCATAGCAAGCACTGTTTGACCTTTACTCGTATGATGACTTTACATTTTTCAATTGACGCTGTTGCCTTTAACCTGGAAGCTTTTCTTAAAAGCGGAAATAAGTTAATTACACTTATAAAAAATATTACCCAATCCATTTATCCTTATTATATCAGTAAGCTTTTGTCCAGTAAAATTTCTGATTTTAATTTTGGTATTGATTTAAAGTTGAATTAATAAGTGCCACGTTGAACCGGTTTCGAAAAGGGTGATAAACATTTGGTGCAATTTGACTCAAGTGGACCAATCAAGGACCCCATTTATGATGATTTAAGCCTTTTAGCGTTAGGTTCTTATTTGTTTAGATTTAAATTGGTTCCTTTTGGGGAGCGATCACCTGCCTTAAATGAAAATAAAAAACCACTAATTAAAGCTGTACATGGGATAGCAAAAAACAAACCTATACTCCCAGTTAAAGCACGTACAATTTCGTTCGTAAATAATTCTAAATTAACTATTTTTACAAATGGTATTTGATTACCCATAATAATAAGAATTAAAGAAAGAGAACCTCCTGCGTAAGCAAGAATTAAAGTGTTTGCCATGGTACCGATAATATCACGCCCAACATTTAACCCGGATTTTATTAACTGCCACATCCCTAATTCAGGGCTTATTGTTTTTAGTTCGCACACTGTAGAGGATACAGTAATGCCCACATCCATAATTGCCCCTAATGCTCCAACTATAATACCTGCTAACAATAGTCCTTTAAAATCTATCACGTTAGCTTGAGACATTCCTAGAAGCATTGCACCTTCTTCAGTAGCGAGTTCAGTAAGTCTTGCCTGAGTAATAGTAATTCCTGCAATTACACTGGCCATAATAGTACCCATTACAGTCCCCAATATTGCAGCCAGAGATTTAAAATTAAAGCCACTAACTAATAGAAATGTAGCTGCAGTCACTCCCGCTGATATAATAATTGCTGTGAAGACTGGACTTTTACCTGCCAAGATAGCAGGAATAAGTATTTTTACTACAGCTACCCCTGTTAATCCTAATGAAATTATTGATTTAAAACCTCTCCAGCCTCCTACTACTATTAATGCAATTATAAAAAGGTAAAATAAATAATTAATCGTAGATTGCCGATCAAATTGAGCAATATTAACTGCTTCTATCTCTCCATTAACGATATCCAAATTAAGAATGAGCTTATCCCCTGTAAATACATCAAAATCATAAGCTGTATAACCAGTTTTTAGTTTTACTGTGTCAAAAATCCGATCCTTATACTGACCTTCAGTTATTTTAACTTTAACGGATTGTTGCCCTTTAATATAAGGTTTTTGTTCTTCTATCAGAGAATCAGTAGATTGTTTTACTTCAAGTACTATTCCTTTTACCAAAATTTCATTCGACTGTTCATAAGTTGGCTTTAGTGTTTTACTATACCCATAACCTATTAAACAGATAACAAGAACCAACATCCAAGTTAAAAAACTAAGGAATTTTTGATTTATCATTAATGCACCTCATCTCTGCTATTTATTATTTGGGAAAAAATATAAAATCGAATTATTAACAGGAGTCTTATTATATAAATTAATTTCCTGCTTGAAGCTTCCGCTTCAACAATATTCAACATGTTTCCCAAGCATTCCTTTCAGAAAAAGATTTAATATTGATTTAAACAATCGGATAGGAGGTCACCCATTATTTGAGTGACCGACCTTCCACACCACTTATCCCGCAAAATGCGGCATCCCGACTAGTTGTCACAAACCCTCATATAAAGCCCTTTCTTCACAAAAATGGCGGGATAATATTTCTTTCATTATGCTGTATATTGAATTTACTAAATTCAATAGGAGGCTTACATGGAAGACAATACGATTTTTGGAATCATCCAACAGACATTGGCAATCTTAGAAAAGGAAGTAGGATTAGCAAAATCTACACTTGATGTAGTCGCATCTCGTAGTTTCAAACCGATCTCCGAATTCTTCAAGGAAAAGCAGGAGGTATATTACAGTGAAGATTTGCTGAACGAGCTAGATCAACGCTATCAGGAGAATCTGAAGACAGAAGCGATTTCACGGAATGTATATAACCTCCGCACTCGAGGTACCAGAATAGAGTATTATCGAAAAACATTTTTTAACAAATGATATTTAACCGGATTATAACAAGGAAGTCACATTGAAAGCAGGTGTTTAAGAAAAGAAAGCATAGCAAACAGATGTTACTGCGACAGCAACATTAATATTAACACATGAGAAGTAGGGATTTATCTATCCTACTTTACCTGATAAACGACACCGGGAGATCCAAGTGCACGTTCACCATCGCTCCGGAGCTACTCACTCCACTCCACAGCTAAAGTGCCAAACCTCCGGGATAGTCTGCATGTTAACCGATGGCACTTCTTAACGCTGCTCCGTTACGTTCGCTTAACGCTCCTCCCGCGAAATGGTTCTCTTTGCACTTGGATCTCCCTCCGAGAATTTTCATTTTCTGCCGGTCTTAAGCTAACTTGGGGGTCTATCCAGCAAGTTTTCGGATTCCAGGGAATATATCCGTAATTTTGAGTGATTTATCATTGCTCCAAGCATCAATGTAACAGCAGAAAGCAGCCATAAACGTTCGAACAATTCGCCTTTCTCTAGTATAGATGATAGAGTCTTTTACCTTAAAGTCTAATTTCATCCGATCATTAAACCGTTCAGTCGTAGTACGCCGTTTGTAGAGTTTTTTCCACTGTTTGGTATTACGAAGAATGGGGCCGAAATATCTTAGATTGTCACTGGTAGGAGTATAAAACGTTTTGTTGCTGGAAGCTTCACACTTTTGGCAAGAATCGCACTGAACGGGAAAAAGCCATTTTCTACGATAGGACTTTTTAATAAGTCCCCAGTTGCGAAGTTTGTGGTCGCATTTTTTTCCGTGAGGAATGCCGTTGTCATCAAACTTAACCAACGCATCTTTAGAGGCAGGTTTCGAATTACGACCGTTAAGGGCAATGACAGGATGAATGTTATAAAACTGGTTCAAAAGATAAAATGAAGTATTGTCATAAGCAGAATCAAAAGCAGCAGAAAAGCATTTTATCTCAGGATACAAATCGATAACCTCTTTAAGCGCAAAAATGCCGGTCACAGAATCGTGACGCTCGCCAGTAACACATTTAATATGGATAGGTAAACTGTAGAAGCTATCGGCAGCAGTAATGACATGAAAGGTATGGCCGTAGAAGTAACGCTCGTGGTAACTGTCCCAGCCCCAGGTGGCACTGGGGTCTGTGAATTTACGCTTGCATTTGCAGAACTCACCCGGTTTAAGGACACAGTCACAGATCTTTTTGCCGTAGTGAGCAGCGTGAGTAGGCATACAAGTGCCGTCACCGGCAATATTAAGCTTCTGAGGGTCGCCAAGTAAGCCGCTTTTGAGGGAAGGTAGTACAAAAAGTTCTTTGAGGATGAGGTTTAGTGAAGCTTCAATGGAATCAGGGAGTTTGGCGTCGGAATACTTGAGCACTCTTTTAACCAACCTTTCAGTGAGAGTCGTAGGAGGAGAATCCATCTTTTGATTTTTCTTCTGTTTGGACTTGGGTTTACGCCGAAAGCGACGCAGATTGGATTTGTGAAGGGCTCTGTCCTTCCGGATCAGCCTATCCATAAAATCATAAAAAGTACCAATACCGGGAATGGGGTCTGCATCAAGACCATCAATCCTTGAAGAACCAAGACATGCGGGAATGAACCCGGAAAGAATAGCAAAGAAGGGGTCAGAGCGTAAAGTATCAACCCAGTCAGAGATGCTGGTAACTCTCTTAAAAGCCATCAAAATGAGAGAGCGCAGCATGGCAACCGCATCTTTGGGAGGTGCCCCTTGATAGGAAGAAGAGTAGTAACTTCGGATAAGGGTTACGATATTGGAAAGGTCAGCATTCCAGAGTTTAGCGATATAAGGGAAGTTAGTGGATATAGTAATCTGTTGATTGGTTTCAATATAGAATTTTGACAATAAAGAATGGACAAAATTCTGATACTGAACATGAGAATATTTAAGAGATAGCATAAAAAGATCACCCCTTTTTTAATCAGTAGGTTAAAAACCTCCCATCGCGATTTTGGGGGTGATTTGAAAAAGTCAAGTGCTAATTATCCACGTTTCGGCCATGTTATACTATCTTTCTAGCGATACATCCAAATATCTCTTAGTATCGCTAAATTATAGAACAAGAAGACTTTTGAGGTGAAACAAAAAAATCGCCAGTGCTGGCGATATTGTAAAATGAAGCCTTTTGAGTTTTCGAATACACTAAGATTTATGTCTGAGGTGTGCATTATAATTAAGAATAAAGTTTTTATTCGACTAAATTTCGACATTTCCAGGTACATGGTTCGCTACGATTCTTCCATAAAAAGTGAGATAATAAATAATTGTAGAAGATTCTTTTTATAATTAGGGCTTGCTAAAGGGTACTAAAAACCAGGAAAAAACCTGATTCTGCAAGGGTTTTCGAGCATTTTCGTCGAATCTTTAGTGCATAGAAATATTAATATCGGTTAAAAAAACCGTGCACTTGGAGGTTGAACGATGTACCGTAAACCGAGCCCCCAGCTAACCATAGATGATTTTATCCTGCCTTTTTCGGGAAAATTGAATCCCGAAAATCGTTGGGTTCAACTAGCCAATATAATCCCTTGGGATGAATATGAAAAGGAATATGCCCACATGTTTCCGAGTGACCGTGGAAATGTTGCCAAACCGGTCCGCATGGCGTTAGGTACGTTAATCATTCAAACCCGCTGCGGCTATACTGATCGAGAAACGGTACAACAGATCATGGAGAATCCTTACCTTCAATGGTTTATTGGCCTCAAAGAGTTTCAATTAACTCGTCCTTTTACTCCGGTCGCCCTAGTGAAATTCCGCAAACGCTTTAAAAAAGAACGCATAGCTCGAATCAACGAGCGCATTGCCTTGGCTGAGCATGCGGCAAAAACCTCTGAAAAGGAAACAGAAAGAGAAGACGATAACCATCATAATGATCAACAAGGACCTGGACTTCCGGATGCGGAAAAGAAAGAGAATGAAACCACTGCAGACTCTGTCTCAGAGGAATCCAAACCGAATCAAGGAACGTTAATACTTGATGCTACCTGCA
>JABUEW010000189.1 GCA_013314855.1 Bacillota bacterium
TTGCAGACCATTTTCCTTTGCTATACGCTCTGCGTTTTCCCTTATCATATCATTCAGTGGTTCAGCAAACTGGGGATAGTCAAATATCCTTATATCATTTGCGTACAAATACGATGTCATCCCTTGGGCGAAGCACCACCCCGGGATTACCCCCTGAATCACAATCCTGTCGTAACACGATATGACTCCATAGATTTTTTCTCTATATCTTTCTGTAATAAGCATGTCCTCATACCTTTGTCTATAGTATGATTTCATTATAACATGTGCGGTGCGAGTTTATAAACATTTTTTATTACTAAACCATCCTCTTATTCTGACCCCTGACTCCTGAATTCTGACTTCTTACAAACCTTTTTGGTTCCGGCTTGTCTGGGTTAGTGTATTCCGGCAACGAATACACAATGCACATAGTAACAGGTACAGCAGTTGAACCGGGAAGTTGGGAAGAAGTAGGCTGGGAACCGCCGGTGCCACAGCTGCTAAGTCTTGAAGTAATGCTGGATACTGCAATAAACGATTTTGCCCAAAAAGTATTGAGCCAGCACTATATTGTGACATATGGAGACAATACCGAAATGCTTAAGGATATATGCAAATTGATGGATATAAAATATTATTTAATAGATATGAAATTTTAATATATGCTCGTTCTAAAATATGATTTCTTTAAAACAAATATGGCTTCATTCTAGCAAAATTAGTATGGGAATCCTGTCCTGTTTGAGCTATAATATATTTTATGTAAATTATAAGCATATAAACATTTTTAAGCGGGGAGGATTTTATTTTGCCGAATGATAATAATAGCAATAAACAAAACAATGGTGGAATTAATTACCAAGGTAAGGGAATTAATAAGTTTTTCGGTCAAATTGATTCAACTACTGATAAATACCCATACATATTTCTTCTGCTTTATGTATTTTATTTTGGCGGGAATGGAATTTTAAATCCGTTTTTTCCTGTTTACCTGGATGATATAGGTTTAAGCCAGACTGTTAAAGGTGTTTTGCTGGCGTTGGGACCGCTTGTTGCAATGTTCAGTCAGCCTTTTTGGGGAATTATGGGAGATAGGGCAAAAACCAAGAATATCATATTAAAAATATTGCTTGTGGCAAGCGCGGCAATATTTGTTTTCTTTCCCTTGTTTACGGACTTGTGGTATGTTTTTGTCATATATTTTATATTCATGTTTTTCTATTCTTCAATAAATCCCATAATTGATACCATAACCCTTGATTACCTGGAAAAAACCAGGTGGAAATTCGGCCCGATAAGGATGGGTGGAACCATTGGCTTTGCAATAGTAACGCTGGTTGCAGGATTTATTGTTGAGAATAATATCAATAATATGTTTATTATGTATTCTGCAATACTTTTCGCAAGTTTTATCCTTGTTTACAGGATTCCACCGGTAAAAGGATACCAGTTTGGCAGAAAAAAGATTTCGCCGGCAGAACTCCTTAAAGATAAAAAATTGGTGTTATTGATGGGATTCGGTTTTGCCGTACAGGTGACACTGGGATACTATTACAGTTTTTACCCGGTATATTTTAAGCAAATAGGAGGAGACAATGCCCTGCTGGGGTGGGCCATGTTTGCATCCGCTTTAAGCGAGGTACCCTTTTTGCTTTTTGCCAATAAAATTGTAAAGAGATTAGGCACTGTAAACACGCTTATTGGTTCTGCCCTGGTAACAGCATTGAGGTGGCTTATTATGTATATGGTAACAAATGCCCAGCAGGCGCTTCTTGCAAATTGTCTGCACGGATTGACATTTATTGTGTTTACATATTGCCTTGCTGTTTTTATCAACGAAAACGTGCCGAAAGAACTGAGGGCATCAGGACAAGCCCTGAATGGATTAATAAATATGGGAGCGGCAAGGATTATCGGCAATATTCTGGGTGGCGCTCTAAGCGATATCTTTGGTATAAGGCGCATGTTTCTTTATATTTCTATTATTGGTTTCGGCACGGCAATAATATTCTGTTTTGTTTTGAAGAGAAAGGGAAAAGAAAAACAGGGATCAATTGAACCAAACTGATGGTTATTGTAATTTGGCGAAAACTCAAGCATCACAATGCGGAGCAGCGGTACTTGATCTGACATTTTAAGAAATTTGTAAGAATTATATCGAGTTTTTTGTCAGGAGTTAAGTTTATTATGGAGGGAGGGAATGGAATTTAAGGTTTGTTTAGGGTTTATGGTATTTTAAGGGATAAGTTTATGCAGCTTAATGATATGATATAATAATGTAATGCAAAGAAAGGGGGATATACCGTTTGGAAAAACCATGCATCCTTGTTGTTGACGATGACCGCAAAATTGCTAAGGCAATTGCCATAAATCTTGAGAAAGAAGGATACGACGCAGTATGCGCCCATGACGGCATGGAAGCCATAGAAATATTGACCTGCAGGAATATACACCTGATACTGCTTGACATTATGATGCCAAGGATGGATGGCCTTTCGGCAACGCTAAAAATCCGTGAGAAAAAGAATATACCAATTATTATCTTGTCGGCTAAATCCGAGGATACGGATAAAATATTGGGACTTTCCATGGGTGCGGATGATTATGTGACAAAGCCTTTTAATCCAATGGAGCTCATGGCCCGTGTCAAATCTCAGCTTCGAAGGTATATGAGCCTCGGGGATGTTAATTCCCCTGATAATGATAACTTGATAAGATGTGGGGATTTATGTTTTGACAAAGAAAAAAAGCGACTTACGGCACATGGCGATGTTGTAAAATTAACCGCGACAGAAACAAAAATCGTGGAGCTACTGATGAAAAATCAAGGCCGCATATTTTCCGCAGAAGAGATATATGAGCGCGTATGGAATCAACCCTCATTCTCATGCGAAAATACTGTTATGGTGCATATACGCCGCATACGTGAAAAAATTGAAATAAACCCTAAAGAGCCCGAATATTTGAAGGTGGTGTGGGGAATTGGATATAAAATCGAAAAAAAGTAGGCCATTTTTAGTTTGGTTCTCATTTTTCATGGGACTTAATATTGTTTTATCGATGCTTATTTTGGGTTGTATTGTACTTAGTGACAAGCGCAGCAGGGATGATTTAATTGCGGCTTTGCGATCGGACGTTAAAAATATGTACGAGTTTAAAAGAAGAATCGCTTATTGGTTTGATTATCTTGCCTGGCATATAACTACCGAAAATGCCGACGAGCTTCTAAATGAGCGTATGAATGAAATAGATAAAATAAGGGAGGGAGAGCATACAAATTATTATTCGAAGCTTGACAAGTGGATAGAATTTTCGAAGCTTGACAAGTGGATAGAATTAAGACAGCAAATTGAAAATGAAGGCGAAAATCTTATATTCTATGCGAAAAATACAAAAACAGGCAAGGTATACACGAATGAGAATGCGGTGGGTGAACATGGGGTTTTGCGGATTTTGCAGGAAGCGTCGCAAGATGGGTTGTTTGATTTGCCGGACGAGTATGATTACTGCTTTTATTATGACGGAGCACGATTTGCGTTGCAAAAAGATGGCCGGATGGTGGATATTTACCGGAGAAATGATGAATATGGCTACAGGCAGTATTTAGGGCGTTATATGGAACAGGATTGGAGAAATTCAGAAACAACGCCCGATATATCAGGCTGTATAATTTACCTGGTTGTACGAGATGAATTCAAAGAAAATCCGTATGCTTATAGCGTTCTGTATTCATTATCAATAGATGCAAATGCAAAAAGAATAGGATTCATTATTGCGGTTTTCGTTTTTATTATTGGAGCAGGCTTATTGATATTATCAATTATAAAGAGGAAGCAAAAACAAGAATTTGACAAAAAACTTGCATTGATTTCAGGGAAAGTGTGGTTTGAGATAAAGGGGTTCATATCACTTATTTTAATTATATTTATTTTTGTTTCATTTTACGAGAGGGAATACGGCTATTTTTTCGCGGCTATTGGATTCTGGTGGTATTATATTATGCTGGTGGATATACTTGCCAACCGCAAAAAGTTTCTTTCCAATAATTCAATTGCGTGGCTAATAGGCAAGTATCATGCTTTTGAAAGGAAAAAACCTTTTCAGAAAGCCATGCTTTTAAGGATATATGTACTTATTGCAGCACTTGCAGTACTCGTGTTTTTTGCTTTCATATTTATGTATATGGGACATGTAGAACGAAATGGGCTTCCTTCCTTCTTTGCCTTTTTGTGTTTTGTTATTGCCGCATACCTGGTTTATCGTTACGTTAGGAGGTATAGTTCAACTGTTAGTGATATAGGTAGATTGTGTGATCATATTAAGGCTGTCAAAGAAGGAGATATGGAAACAAAGCTTAATCTTGACGAAAATGCGGATATGTATCCTGCCGCGCAAAACCTGAATTCCATACAGCAGGGGATAAGCATAGCGCTGGAGCAGCAGCTTAAGAGCGAGCGCATGAAAGTGGACCTTGTTACGAATGTGTCACATGACCTTAAAACACCGCTTACGTCAATAATAAGCTACGTGGATTTGCTATCCAAGGAGGATGATTTGCCAGGGCATGTGAAGGATTATATAGGGGTGTTGGTACAAAAATCACAGCAGCTAAAATCTCTCATAAATGATTTGTTTGATTTGTCAAAGGCTACCAGCAATAATATCGAGGTACAAAATGAAAAATTGTCACTTTCAAAGCTAATGCAGCAGGTGCTTGCCGACCTTGAAGAAAATATTTTGGCATCCGGGCTTGAATTTAAAGTCAGCATTCCGCAGGAACCGGTCTATATTATTAGTGATGGGGCAAAATTGCACAGGGTATTTGAGAATATTATTACAAATGCGCTTAAGTATTCACTTGCAGGAACACGTGTGTACGTACAGCTGAATGTGGAAGGAAATAAGGCTATTGCCACTATTAAAAACATTGCGAACTACGAAATGGATTTTGATGAGGAAACGATTTTGCAGCGTTTTACGAGAGGAGATAAAGCTCGTACAACGGAGGGGTCAGGTCTTGGCCTTGCAATAGCCCGGCATTTTACCGCTATCTGTGGAGGAGAATTCAGGGTGAAAATAGATGGAGACTTGTTTAAGGTTGAAATGTGTTTTGGCGTTCATGCCGGAACAGAGCGCTAAAATGGGGAGTGCCAAAACGAGGAGTATCAACCTGATGAGTGCTAAAACAGGAGCGACAAAAAATTAACAAAACAGCAGTTGATAAATTCTTACTTAAAAGTTGCTATAAGAAAATAAGTCTTGAAACACAGTAAAATCAATAGTTATAGAAAGGACGAAAAAAAACTAAAAAAATAGTTGCATTTCGTTCTTTTTTATGGTAAAATATTACGTGATAT
>JABUEW010000190.1 GCA_013314855.1 Bacillota bacterium
GTCTTTGCGTGAATCCTTTTGGCTCATATCGGACCGTTTCATGTACGACATTGCCGCTCAGGTCTTTATATTGATACACTGCAACAATCTGTTTATCCTGTTTTGGTTTATCAGGGAATAGATCTGAGAGAGTTAATCCCATGGCAGCAACAATATCCTCTGTACTACATCCGGCATGACAGTGTAAAAGTATTTTACCTTCCTTGCCTTCCGCTATCGAGAGCGAATTTTTATTATCGTCATGTGCCGGACATCGGCCCGTATACTCGTTGCCAACTTTTTTAATGTTTTTAATATGTTTCGTAAATTCATATATCTGCAATATTTTTCACCTGCCTTTTCTGCCCAGTACTGTTCCCATAACTCATCAAATTCCATGATAGCTTCATCTGACAAGCTATTGATATTAAAATAAAGTTTGTATTCTCTCCAATCTGTACCGCATGGGAAAAGCCGGCGTTTTGCGTGTTCTCGCAATTCTTCACCGGCTTTTCTCTGTAACCATTTCTTGAACCTCATTTTAATTCTCACCTTCTTTATGCATTGATAGATTGATAGACTGATTTTCAAGCCAATTTAAGAATTTTTCGACAGGAATAAGGTATTTTCGGCCAATGTTTATTTTGGGGCATCCCTTTCTATTCAATAGCTCATAAAGCTTAACCTCCGATATATTCAAGTATGCCCTGTTTAACTCCTTTGTGGTCATATAAGGCTTTTCAATATTCATTTACGACACACTCCTTTCTTTTGGGTTAAGTTTGTTTTTTAATTTAATTACTTTTTTTAGCAAAACTTCTCGCTCCTGTCCAATTTCGCCATTACGAAGTTCCAATTTTGTTTTGTTTATTGCATAATTAAAAAAGCTTCTGTCTAACTTTTTATATATACCAATGGAAGTATCATTTTTATTGTTTTCTGCTTGTATCTTTAATTGATGTTTCATACACCTTTTTTCTTTTCTTTTTTCACGCTGCCTTTGTTTGCGATTTTGCATAAGGACATAATCCTCCCTTATTTATACGCTTTACTTTTTTGGGTTCCAGGGATATTCCCTACCCCAGCAAATAAAGCTAAATTTTATTTACATCTTGCTTTACCTTACATTAAAATGGTATACTATACGTGAAGAATTATCAAATTTTAATAAATTCTTCACACAATAGAAAGCTATAAATACAAGTATCACAAAGTATAAAAAAATTTTTATTTTGTACTATAAATTCTTAACGAGGTGGTAAATATGGTATGGAAAGCAGATATATTTTTTACGGAAACAAAAACAAAAAAAGGTAAAGGTACAAGAAAAGTATGGAAAGAGTTTGTATCAATTAACGGGAATTCGTATATTATGTTTAACGCCGGCGAACTTACATTAAGGTTTCTGCATAGTCTATCAGAAAAACCATCACGTATGCAAAAAGAACTATATTCATACACTCACGAGGATTTTATAAAAGATTTTTTCTTTAATCCTTTAGAATTGCGCGAAACGTTTTGGTTTCAATCATTCCTTGCTTGTTTAAAAAATTATGCTAATGGGATTATAGATTTTATGCCCTTTACTGTTATAATTAATAAGGCCAAGTATGAATTAAAGCCTAACTTAAATTTTCACTATATTTGTAATGAACCGGTACAATTACTTACAATTGAACTGTTTGAGTGCTTACGTCATAAAATTCCTGTCAAAAGATGCCATTATTGCGGCTCATACTTTTTTCATGATGCAAGAAAGACTAAAGATAAAAAATGTAAATGTTCCATTTGTCCGGCTCCATCTAAGGTATATGGTAATGATAAATTTTACAAATCAAAACATGCTATTTATATGCAAGGCGTTCGTCAGGGGAAAACCAAAGAAGAAATTGAAGATATGTTGAGGACGGACAAAGCATTAGAAAATGCTCCCGATGAATATAAGAAACTTCGAAAGTATAGTAAGTGAACTGTACTTTTACTTTACTTATGGTGGTAAAGTAAGATAATACGAAATAGTGTTAAGTGGAATTATCTGGAATACATAACAATAGAAAAGCCCCTATTTTTAGGGGTTTTGGAGGTTATATAATGTTAGATAAAGTATTGTAAAGTTTTCAATCCAGTAAAGTAAATTTACAGGGTATATTTTTGTAGCCCCTCGTTAGCTTATGGTAAAGAATGTCAAATAAAAAAATCATTCTGACAACTAGATATGACAAACTTTACCAGGTAAATTGGTTATAATCGTTTTACAAATTTTAGTAAAATGGCTATAACCAAAATTATAAACTAAAGAATAGGGGGCTTAAAAAACTTGAAGTCGGAAATTTTACCTCAAAAAAATGTTATTAATCTTTTATATTTTAAAACATATTTAATAATATTACCTATAGCTTTTTTGCTTGGAAGGGCTCATTTAATAAAAGGTCTTATGCCTTTTGGCTTGCCTTTTTACATAGCAACATATCCCCTTGGCATAAGCAAAATTGCTGTTGCTGCTTTTATATTGCTGGGAATTATTACAGCAGGTGGAAAACACAAGGTGTTGGTAACAGCTTCAAGTATGGTTCTTTTTAGTATTCTTAATATTATTTTTAAAAAAAAGCCTTCTTTAAAAAATTCTACAAGATCCTCTTCAAAATCTTCTATAAATATAAAATCTAATTCAACATATGCAGTTCTTGGATTAATCAGCAGCCTAACACCCGAAATTGTTGTTGCCTTCAAACAGGGGATGCTTTTATATGATTTTGTAATGGCAATATTCAGCAGTTTTATTGTATTTGTAATGATATTTATTTTCTGCAATTCTACTTTGTTACTGAATAAAAACAAGATGACACATATATTGTCCAATGAAGAACTCATAAGTGTGATAATAACTTTTGCTCTTGCTTTTTCAGGATTTAACAATATAAAGGTGATGGGTTTCGGTATAAAAAATGTAGTAAGTATATTGGCAATACTAATATTCAGTTACAGGTATGGAGCAGCGGCAGGTGCGGCTATAGGGGTTACAGCGGGTTTAATTTTGAGTATGTCGTCAACAATTGCACCCATATTAATCGGTTGTTATGCTTTTTGCGGACTTTTATCAGGAATATTCAGGAATCTTGGAAAGGTAGGATCAAGCCTGGGGTTTTTTATTGGTAATACTTTACTTACACTATATTTGAACGATTCAATGGAAGCTTTAATTTATCTTAAGGAAATTATCTTGGCAGTTTGTATTTTTATGATAACTCCTCAAAAGATTATCATAAATATTACTGAACTTGCCGGTTTTAGTACTGATATTCATATGGACAAGGCAATTTTTAGTTTACGTGCTAAAGAAATGATTGTTGAGAAGCTGAGTAAATTCTCGAGGACGTTTATGGAGGTGGCAAAAACTTTTAGTGAAGTGTCCAATACAAAAGCAACAATCAATAAACATGATATTTCATCCATGTTTGACCGTGTTGCGGACAGAGTGTGCAAAGGTTGTAGCCTTTGTCTGCATTGTTGGGATAGAAATTTTTACAACACTTACCAGGTTATGTTTAAAATTGTTGAAAAGCTTGACAGAAAAGGATATATTGAGAGCAACGATATACCGGATTATTTTATGGAAAGGTGTGAACGTATAAATGATTTTATACAGGCAGTTAATAATATGTATGAGATATTTAAAGTTGACATGATGTGGAAAAATAGGTTAGGGGAAAATAGAAATTTTGTATCGCAACAATTGGAAGAATTATCAAAGGCAATATCCGGTCTTGCCTCTGAAATAAATTCCGACATTCACTTTAAAACAGAACTTGAAAATACCCTGATGTTCATGTTAAAGCGGGAGGGGATAAAAGCAGCTGAAGTATTGGCTTTTGAGAATAAGTACGGAAAGTATGAAGTCAGTATTTCCCATAAAGGTTGTGGAGGAAGAAGGTATTGTACTAATGTAATAAATAAAGTAGTTTCTGAGGTAGTAGGAAGAAAAATGGTAAAAGAGAGTTATGGCTGTTGTAAGAAAGATACAGCCAACTTGTGTATATTAAAACTTGTGGAAGAAGAAAAATACAGCATTACTAGTGGAATTGCAAGTGTCCCGAAATATGATGAAATGTATGGGAATACAGTATCCGGAGATAATTATGCTTTTATAAACAGCAGTGACGGTAAATATGTATTGGCATTAAGTGACGGCATGGGTTCAGGAGAAAAAGCCTCCATGCAAAGCAGGGCTACGATAAACTTAATTGAGCAGTTTATAGAGTCCGGGTTTGATAAAGGTTCTACAGTTAAATTAATTAACTCAATATTGGCATTAAAATCCAACGAAGATTATTTTTCCACCATAGATTTATGTTTAATTGATTTAAATGGAGGAGAAATTGAGTTTATTAAGATCGGTGCTGCTCCGACTATTATTAAAAGAAAAGACAGGGCTGACATAATTAAAACTGTTTCACTTCCTGCAGGTATATTAAGCAATATGGAAATTGAGCTTATAAGCAGGCAACTTGACGACGGAGATATGGTGATAATGCTAAGTGACGGAGTTATTGACGCCTTTATAAGTGAGAAGGAAGAAAAGGAAAAAGTCCTTCAAAAATTTATCGGAGAAATAAAGAGTATAAATCCTCAAGCTGTAGCAGATATAATACTGGATGAAGCGTATAAAAATTCGGAAGGTAAACCTGCTGATGACATGACGGTAATAGTAGCGAAATTTTGGAAAAAAGCAGTATAATTTGTGTATAATTAATGTGTATAATTAATGTGTATAATTAGTACATATTTTTCACAAACTACCTATAAGTTATAGTAATAATTTTGTTACACTATTAGTTGCTTATAAGTTATGCTATAAGTTACACTAGTTGATGTTTGATGGAGGGCGGTTATGTCATCGGAAAATGTAAAAAAAATTGTTGACAGACTCCTGAAAAAGGACAAATATTTTTATGGAGAGTTTAAAGGTGATAAGGATATTATTAAAGAGGCCCAATTAATTATTAATAACTACATAAAAGAATGCGAAAAAACCGGAGAAATCGGAGCAAATTCTTGCAGCCGGAACAAAAAAATTTTTAAAATAAGGCTTTCTATCAATACTATCATTAATATTACTCTGTTGGGCAGTATAGCTGTTCTATTATTCTTTATAATAAAATTAATCCTTTAAGTCTAATCTTATAATGGAAGCATTTTCTTCATAAAAATAAAGGTGAAATGAAAAAGTAAAATCCACTTTGTAGGATTAAATTCCACCCAAATATATAGTTAATTAAAAAATGTGATATAGTGTTCACTTATATTAACTATTTTATAGAAGATTTTGCTGTAACAGCAA
>JABUEW010000191.1 GCA_013314855.1 Bacillota bacterium
CTGGATTCTATCTCCCCATACGCATGTCAGAGTATTTTTTGGTTCCAAACGCATCAGGCCTGTAGCTTCTCTCCATACTTCCTTTAAAGCATCTTCTTTTAGTACTATCATGTAATCCCACTTATACTGCCTGCATAGCCTGATTACGGGTCCGCATGCATAAAGTCCATCCAACACCACTGCTATCTTTAGCCTTGGGAATCTCTTCTTTATCTTTTCTGCAAGACGGTAAAAGGCTTTTAGCTATGTCTTTAACCCGTACAGTTTTTTTATCATTTCGTCATCATTAATTTAATCCAAGGTGCGGTCATCTTTGTGTGAATCGGATTTGTACTCCCCGTCGCTTTTTCAATAGCTTGCCTTTTCATTTCAGTATCTGCGTACGCGTAAATTTTATGACAAGCTTGTCATAAACACTATTATGGAAAGAGAAATATTATGGAAAGTAAACTGGCGAATCCGCGCATTTAGGCGACAACTCGCCAGTTTTTCTTTACATAATAAAACCGATCAACAACACGTTATTTAATGCTTCAACCCGGCAAGCCAGTCCATCAGTGATTCATCCTCAGTCCAGTCGGCTTTCTCGGGAACGACATCATGTTTCCCTGAATTCATCTTTTCCAGCGCTGCCCGTTTCATTTTAACGCTCGTTTTCGAGTAAACTTCGGTTACCTTCAAATCGGTATGGCCGAGGAAATCCCGTATAAAGATAGGGTTTATGTCTGCCTCTGTCAGGTGCATCGCTTTTGCGTGGCGAAGCCGGTGAGGGGATATTTCCGTGATGCCGCAGGCGTCAGCGTACTTCTTCAGGACATACGCGATCCCTTGTCTGGTCAGTTTCTTTTTCTGAGCATTAAAAAAGAGCGTATGCTCATAGCATGACGGATTGTCTAACCGCTGTTCATGCAGGTACTGCTGCAGCAGAGCGACTGTCTTATACATCAACGGAACGCTTCTTGTCTTCCTTCCTTTGCCAGTGAGCTTGACTTGGGCTGGGGAATCCAGACGAAGATCACAGACTCGAAGGTCTGCAAGCTCCTGTACCCGGGCGCCACTATCATAAAGAAGGCTCAATAGCACCTGGTCACGCCTGCCCTTTCGAGATTCTGTATCGGGTACAGCGAGAAGCGCCTTTGTCTCGTCTTCACTGAGGAAACCTATTTGCTTCTTTTCCGACTTTTTAAATGGAATAGCGAGCACCTGCTGGCACTGAAACATATATTCCGGAGACTGCACCTGTATGTACTGGAACAGTGAATGGATGGCAGCCAGCCGCTGATTTCTGGTGCTGACGCTGTTCCCGCGTTCCTTTTCCAGCCAGTTCAGGAATTCAGTTATGCGTTCAGCTGTCAGGTCATCAACCCTCACTTTCCCAGCATTGATCCATGGCCCAGGTCCCCCTCCAGTCTGCGCTCTTATAGTATTCCGGGCTCATGTACTCTTTACAGTATCCGTCAGCAATATAAATTTTTCCTAGCCTTCCTTCCTCTAAAATTCTTTTTGCTTCCCTTGCCCCTGAAAATGTACGATTTTTAAATACCGCTCCAAGTTTTACCCCGTTTTCCTCACAGGCCTTTATCATAGAATTAAGCTGCTCTTTTTTTATGGCAAGCGGTTTTTCACATAATACATGTTTTCCTGCTCTCGCACAATCAATGGTCATCTCCGCATGCAATCCACTTGGAGTACATATGCAAACAACATCAATTTCCTTCAATTCAAACATTTTTTTATAATCCGTAAAATACCTTTCTACATTATACTTTTTAGCCATATTCTTTACATTTTCTTCAACTATATCGCTTATAGCATATAACTCAGCATCTTCACAACTTTTTATTGCCTCGGCATGCTTTGGCATCACCTTTCCGCATCCGATTATCGCAAAGTTGAGTTTTTTCTTCTTTTTAATCATATCGATACATACCTCCTGCTTTTTTGAAATTTACTTTAAATCATGTCACAGGATCGGCTTCATCCTTTTATTGCTCCAATCATTACACCCTTTACAAAATACTTCTGTAAGAAAGGATATATCAAGTACAGGTGCGGTTGCAATAATTATTGTGGTATATTTTAGCGATTCTGCAATTAAAAACTTGTCGATCTCGTCATCCATTTCCGCTATCATCCTCTCCATCTGGTTGGTTATAAGTATTTCTCTTAAGATTAGCTGAAGTGGATAAAGGTTCCTGTTTCTTAAATAAATCATAGTATCAAACCAGTTATTCCAATATCCTACTCCGTAAAAGAGGAGCATGACCGCCACAACAGCCTTTGATAAAGGTATTACAATTTTAAAAAGTATATAGAAATCATTTGCGCCATCTATTTTAGCCGATTCCGTAAGACTTTTAGGGATTGATATAAAAGCCGTACGCATTACAATTAGGTTCCATGCCGATATCGCCGGCGGAATAATCATTGCTAACCTGCTGTCAACAAGTTTAAGTTCTTTTACAAGCAAGTATGTCGGTATCAACCCTCCTAAAACATTGTAGAAAGAACGAAAAATAGTATTGCTTTTGAAAGGAAATAAAGGAGATACAAGTACCCCGGCCTTATCTTCTGAAATTTATATTCAATGACGGCCGGGCATTACAAAAGGAGTGGCAGTATAAGTCTCGCAGTGAAAACTGGGATAATGCCGCACGTCAAAAGGCAAGGGAGAGAATGCTTGATAGAAGGAGGCAATGTTAAGTGGGAGCAGCAAAAACAGTTAAGGTTATACCTGCAACAACCATACGATTTACACCGAATCAAACAAACAGGGTTCCCAAACGAAGGGTTGCCGCATATGTACGGGTTTCTACCGACACCGATGAGCAGCTTTCAAGCTATGAGGCCCAGGTGGATTATTACACACGGTATATTAACGGGAAAGAAGGCAGGGAGTTTGTTAATGTATACACTGACGAGGGTATTTCAGCTACCAGTACAAAAAAGCGTGAAGGTTTCAACAGAATGATTTCCGACGTATTGGCAGGCAAAATAGACCTTAATGATACGCTGGTGTGTTGAAGAAAATGCCCACTTAGCTATGGACCAGGCTGAATACGAAAAACACTATGAAGGCCTGTTGGCACGGTATGAAAAGGCCAAAGTCAGATTGGACAAGGTGAAGGAAGTATACCAGAACCGCCGTATAAAGCGAGCGCAACTGGATGCTTTTCTTTCAAGATTATTTCAGAAAGACTTAGTTTTATCAGAATTTGGTGAAACCCTCTGGCATGCTGTTATTGATAAAATCACTGTTTATTCAGAAAATGACATACAATTCACCTTCAGCGACGGAACGGTAATTAGAGTATAATATAGTATCCAGGCAATAACTTACACACATTGCATGGGAAACCATAATAATACAATTAGGAATGCGAGTTTTCAAAAAAATAAAGTACTGCAACATAGTAATTAAGCGTGATGCGCAATATTCTACAAAATGTGACAAAAAATCACCATTGACAATATATTACACCTAATGTACAATGTAAAAAAACAATGGAACGACTTTTATACTTTTATATAAGGTTAAAAGGTTCCAAGGGAGCAAACCTTTGTTAAAGCAAGTGCTGCCATAGAACCTTTTACATAAAGCAATCCCATAAAGAGGATGCCATGGCTTTAGTATATACCTTTTTATGTGGATTGTAAATACAATATAAAAAAAGGGATGAATTATGTTAAAGTCAAAACATGTAAAACTGTCTATAAATGTTTACACCGAGAGTTGATATCTTTTCAACTATGTATAATGATGTATATGCAAAATGAATGAAAGATCCAATTCAGTACAGGAGAGTTGATTTTAAGAAATTAATTATACAAGGAGGATTATTATGTTAAAAAAGGTTAATTTAATTTTGTTAGTGGTAATAATGATAACTGTTGTTCCGTTAAGTTCATTTGCACAATCAGCAGACAATATTATATCTGCTGATGAAGCGGCAATGAGGCTTCAAGCAATATTTGAAAAATACGGTGATGGTAAATATCAAGTAGCAGATTTTGATAAAAATCAAGTATTTGACAGAAATGAAATTGAAAAGTTATTAAATGATATTGAAGAAAAATTTATTAATGAAAAAGAAGAAAAAACAGAATATTATGGCGAAACAGTAAAATCTGACGAAATAATAAAATCTACATTAAATCAAATAAGAGTCCCTTGGATGTATATGACTTATACACAATATGATTCAGGCTATGATAATGTAGGTCTTGGTATTTTTGGAACAGGCAAAGTAGACGTCTCATGGGAATATGATGTTACTCTTGTGAAACCGGCAGATCAGTCAAATTGGGCGTATTTGAGCTGTACTGATCCGAGAAATATTAGTAAAGGTTATACTGGTATTGGAACAGTTATATACAATAATATAACATCCTCTGAAAGCTATCTGTATAATCCTCACCCTGTCCGTGGCTATTATAATATGTGTTCATTTGTAAGTGGTGAAATTCAAATACGTATTGATATAGGAGGATTACCTATTACTATTACTGATACTTATACAGTTCAAAAAACTCATACTGTTTAGACCAGTAAATTTAACTCATATCAAATAATAAGGACCGTTTAAAAACGGTTCTTATTATAATTTTATGTTTGCCCGACATAGGCAGTAACCTGAGGGTGAAAGTCCGCTATGGGAACCATTAGCTAAACAGCAAGGGCAGGTCGCAGGTTACACCTGCTGCTCGATTAAATAACATTAATGGCGAAGGGTATAGACCCAACGCCTTGAAACTAAATCCAACACTACTTGACAATACCGGGAAAGGGTAGAACCTTTTTAGCTGATCTAACTCATGTATGCCTGTCAAATCGGGTATACATCAATATTAGAAATCTTCAGTGATAGACTTTTAGAACAATTCTATGGCGTGCCATTACACAGACACCGCTCTTTAAATATCTCAAGCATTAATTTTAATAAACATATTTTCACTTTAACTATTTTTGATTATTGTTTATATAAATGTTCAATGCTTTAAGTGCTTTTATCCCTATTAAAAACAAAAGTATAGAAAACCCAATACCCAAAAAAATTAGAAGTATATATAGTAGAAACACTAAATAATCAAGACGTATAATCTTAATCACCTCCCTCCCTAAAACCATAGACATATATTATCATGTTTTTTGCCGTTATTCAATAGTCTAACAGATGAAACAGAG
>JABUEW010000192.1 GCA_013314855.1 Bacillota bacterium
AGGGGGACACCCTATGGGGTATCGTCAAGAAGATATACGGAGAGCGCCATGATGCACGAGAATTAGTGTACAGGACAATGCAGATTAACAACATCAAGGACCCCGGGCGGCTGCAGCCGGGGATGAGGTTATACTTACCGGTAATCGTGGATTAGATAGCTACATGCCTTGATATTCCTACATTTAATAGCGGACTAAAGGGGGCGAGAATTTGTTTGAACAGTATGTTGGTAAGAAAGTGAGCTTTAGAATACGTGTAACTAAAGAAGAGATAAGCGGCACAGTTAAGGAATACAGCGATGGTTTCCTTGTGGTAAATCAGGTTACGAGATACGGGGATAAGAGAGAAATAGTTATACACAAAAACGAGATTGCGTATCTGATATTAAGGCAAGCAGGGTGATTTGCATGGAAGGCTGGGTGAAGTTGTACAGGGTCCTCCTCAAAAAACCAATATGGCTCAAATCAACACCCGAGCATAAAACAATACTTATAACGCTGCTTCTGATGGCTAACCATGAACAAGGCGAGTGGGAATGGCAAGGGTATAAGTTCAAAGTGGAGCCAGGACAATTTGTGACTAGTATAGATAGCATCGTAAAGGAGTGCGGGAAAGGAATCAGTTTTCAAAATGTTCGTTCTGCGTTAAAAAAATTTGAAAAACTCGGATTTTTAACAAACGTATCAACAAAGACTGGAAGACTTATAACCATAGTAAATTGGGAGGAATATCAAGCAAATGATGATGATACCAACAATAATACCAACAAAGAGGTAACAAAGAACCAACAAAGAGGTAACAAAGAGGTAACACCTAACAAGAATGATAAGAATGATAAGAATGATAAGAATCTATTAAAAGACTCTTCTCTGCAAATTCAAAATTTGCGACATCGGTATAGCCCGGAAACTCTAATATTAATTGATGAATACATCGAGATACTGAAGACCACCAGAGTAAGCGGTAAAATTGCAGTATCTGTTCTGGAAAAAGTCTATATCGAAATGGCAAAGTACCCGGAGATAGTTGTTAAGTACGCCTGTTATACGATTGTAAACAATCCTGCGCTGCACAGTAAAAAGGAAAACTATTTCTTCGGCATCATGCGAAATACAAAAGCAGACGAGGCAACAAGAAAATTGGACAAGTTTTATGGACAAATAAAAGTCGTCGAGGACTTCGGTATCAACCGCAGGCCGGAGGAAAAGTACTTTGGTGACTGACGGAGGGATGATACATGAACCTGGAAAACATATACAGCCCTGAGGCAGAGAATGCCGTTATAGCCGGCTTCCTAATAGACGAAAACACCAGACACCTGGTAGAGGTCTTAAAGCCTGATGATTTCTACGACCCTGTTAATAGGGAGGTGTTTGAAGCCATACGCAGGCTCCACCGTGAAAATAAGCCTATTGACCTACTGACACTGCATGAAGCGTCGAAGGTGGCCATGACGCGGATAACGGCATACGATACACCCACAACCGTGAATATCCAGCATCATATAGGCATTATTAAGGATAAAACTGCCAAGCGTGAATTTGCAGCTGTGCAGCAGAAGGTCCATAAACTGCTGCAGGAGGATATTTCTAGGGTGGATCTCAAGAATACTGTATTGAAACTCATAGATGGTATCGACGTCGGTGTAAGTCAGGAGGACGGCTCGTTGCGGGCAGTACTGGTCAAGACATTCAACGAACTGCAGAAAGAAGGCGTATCATATCGCAGCGGTATTGATGAACTGGATAAAAAAATGGGCGGCTTCCACAAGGGTGAGATGACATGCATTGCCGCAAGGCCCTCAAGGGGGAAGACCGCTCTTGTCCTGCAGGTGGCCCAAGGTATGGCATGCAGAGGAGTTAATGTACTGTTGGTATCTAAAGAAATGTCCAAGGTTCAGCTGGGCAAAAGGATCCTGGCCAGGAACGCACGCATTGACGGATTCAGGCTGAGGAGTAACAATTTAAGCACTGAGGACTGGGAAAACGTTAAGAGGGAAATGGCTAAGCTATGCAGCCTTCCCATAGTGATAGACACCGAATCATCAACAGTGCCTGAGATAAGGGCCAAGGCGAGGAAGGAGAAGGCTGATATAGTCATGATTGACTACCTGCAGTTGCTTAAATCGGTTAATAAAGAACAGTCCAGGGAGCGGGAAGTAGCAGAGATGAGTAGAGATCTTAAGAACATGACACTCGAGATGGACATCCCGGTAATCATCCTTGCCCAGTTAAACAGGAATGCTGAGGATAAGAGGCCGTCCATGGCGGACCTCAGGGAATCGGGGGCAATCGAGCAGGATTGCGATAATATCATATTTTTACATAAGCCTGGGAATGAGGAGCTAAAGAAGGGTGTAGATAGCCGGAAGCTTGACCGGGACTTTATCAACGAGATTAAGCGGAACGGCTGGGACCTTTTGGAGTTCATAATCTCCAAACAAAGGAACGGCCCCACTGGTGTATTCTACATGGTGTATGAGAACAGGTACCTGGACTTTATAGATATCTTGAAATGAGTGGGGGTGTAGAAATGCAAGAAATCATAGTTGACAATTTCGCCGGTGGAGGTGGTGCCAGTACCGGAATAGCAATGGCAATAGGAAGGCCGGTGGATATAGCAATAAATCATGACCCGGAAGCAATAGCAATGCACAAGGCTAATCATCCATACACAAAACACTACTGCGAGAGTGTATGGGATGTGGACCCGAGAGAAGTTGCTGCGGGCAGGCCCGTAGGATTATGCTGGCTAAGCCCGGACTGTAAGCATTTTAGTAAAGCAAAAGGTGGCAAGCCGGTGGAAAAAAACGTCCGTGGGCTTGCGTGGGTAGCAGTCCGTTGGGCGGCAACGGTTAAGCCGCGGGTTATCATCCTGGAAAATGTGGAAGAATTTAAAACCTGGGGACCGTTGCTCAAAAACGGCAGGCCAGACCCAAAGCAGAAAGGCAGAGATTTCAACTGCTTTGTAAATGCACTAAAACGCCAGGGATACCATGTAGATTGGCGGGAACTCAGGGCCTGTGATTACGGAGCACCTACTATCCGCAAGCGGCTGTTTTTGGTTGCCCGGTGCGACAGTCGGCCTATTATGTGGCCGAAGCCAACCCACGGAGACCCGGAGAGTCCAGAAGTAAAGAGTGGTAAGTTGAAGCCTTGGAGGACAGCATCAGAGATAATAGACTGGTTGCTGCCATGCCCGAGCATATTTACAAGAAAAAGACCACTGGCAGAGAACACTATGCGGCGAATCGCCCGGGGAATACAGAAGTTTGTAATCGATAACCCGAAGCCGTTCATAATATGCACCGGCCAGACAGGCGGCGGTGACAGGTCCTGGAGTGTTAAGGAGCCGCTATCAACCATCGTATCAAAAGCTGAGCATTGTCTAATAACACCATTTTTAGCGCAGTACCACAGCGAAACAACAAAAAGCGAAGTAAGAGGGCAGGAAGTAAACAAGCCCATTATGACACTGGATACTGCAAATAGATACGGGTTAGTAGCCGCCTTTATAACTAAGTTTTACAAGACCGGGATAGGGCAGGACATGCGGGAGCCATTACATACGATTACAACGTCACCGGGACACTTCGGGGAGGTAAGGGCTTTTCTCTTGAAATACTACGGCACAGGCGAAAGCCAGAGAGTGAATGAACCGTTGGGGACCATCACAACAAAAGACCGGTTTGGACTGGTGACGGTGGAGGGACAGGATTACGCAATAGTAGACATAGGAATGAGGATGCTGCAGCCACATGAACTATATGCAGCACAGGGTTTCCCGAAGGATTACATTATAGACCGAGATGCAGACGGTAAAAAAATGTCAAAGGCAGTTCAGGTTAAAATGTGCGGTAATGCAATACCACCACAGTTTGCGGAGGCTCTTATAAAAACTAATCTACCAGAACTGTGTAAAGGATACACAGAAGGGTACGAACAGGTAAGATTATTCAGGAGTAGGTGAAGTTATGCCAGAGCAAAATTTTGTTTCCGACAGGGACAGTGACACTATACTTGACATACTGGAAGCTACGTATGAACTATTGCGGAGTAAAGGGGTGATATCTCAAACGGAACTGGAACATATAAAAGGTCATCTCATGTGGACTTGTGAATTCGGGACAACAGCTCAGGCGGTCAGGGATGTGGCAAAAGGTTTAGTGAAAGATTGGGAAGAGAAACGGTTTATGAGTGGTTAGGGTGGAATCCGGGTGGATATAGGGGGTAGGTACAACATCATAATTAAGCCCTATAAGTTGTCAAAGAAGGTGGTAAAGCACACTGGCAAACTCATCTATGTGCATCCGGAGGGAAGACATGCAGTTTTCGATATCGGCAACTATAAGCTAACGATTTCTCGGGCTGACATAATGACCGGGGAAGTAGAGTTAAGGCTTGAAGGATCACAGTATCTTATAAAGGCTTTGGATCCAAAAATAGAAAGGGAGGTCAGAAAATTGGCAAATAAGGAGGCTAAAATAACCAGGGAACAACTGCTGGAAGAATGTCAAAGGTACGGCACCAATTTTGAATCTGCAAGAATAATCGGTGAAAAGTATGGGTTGGCAAAATATACCGTCTATACCTACATAACCAAATGGTGTATAAGGGAAGCGCTCAAAGGAGAAAAAAGTGAAACGAACAAGGGAGATGAGGGGAAAGTGAAAATCAAGAAAGATAGTCCTGTTGAAGTTAAGGTTAATAAGCTAGATACAAAGACAGAAGAGCCGGAAACAGAAATTCCAGTAGCAACTATGGATGATGAAGGCGATTGTAGATCTTCAATTGACCCAGGTATTAAAGTCGGGTTCACAATTGAAAAACCGTACATCGATGCGTTTCAATTAAAGCGGTCCGGACGATTTGAAAAAGGCAAGGTAGTCAATATACTGACCGGCATAGCAAACATGCTGAAGGATGAAGAAGACGGGGAGTATATGGTATACGTTGACCTGTGCCAGAGGTAAGCATCATGAAACAGAAAGAGCTTGAATTTTGCCAAAAGATACTTAAATGGCTTAAGGAGAACCCGGGTGCCACAGCGGAGGCGATTGCGAAAGTATTTGACGTTGATGCAGGCGAGGTTAAGAAGAAACTCAAGGAGCTGGGGGTGGAGGTATGAAGGTGACTATCGATGATGTAATCAAGCTGGC
>JABUEW010000193.1 GCA_013314855.1 Bacillota bacterium
AAAGGAGCATGATTACTATTACCTGTTGCCCGACGATTGCCCGGTAAGGGGAAATGTAGGTCAGCTTGATATTTTTAAACTATTGCTTAATGAAATATAAGATGATTTGGAGGTGGGGGTTGGTGAAGATGAATGAGGGAACTGCGAGAAATCTCATGTTTGTACTTTGTATGGTGCTTTGCCTGACGCTAATTAACTTATTCGAAATAAAAGCCGAAAGCGCCAGGATGGGCAAGATGGCCGATAAACTGACAAGACTGGAAGAAAAACTGCCGGACATCGAGCCCATAGAGCAAAAGGTGGATGAATTGACAGAACGGGTTCATGTAGCTGTCAGTAGAAACGGTAGGGCTGAAATATTCCGGGTAACGGCTTATGACTTATCGTATCAGGCCTGCGGCAAGTACCCGGACCATCCTGAGTACGGCATCACGGCATCCGGAGAACGGGTAAAGGAGTGGCACACGATAGCAGCTGGTCCAGAACTGCCGTTCGGTACCAGGGTGTACCTCCCTTACTTCAGGGACAAGCCCAACCGTGGCATATTCGTGGTAAAGGACCGTGGCGGCGCAGTAAAAAACGGGTGCCTGGACGTGTTCATAAACGACTACGATGCTTGTATGGAGTTCGGTGTTAAGTACCTGGAGGCGTACATACTGGAGGAGGGGGATTGATGAAGAAGTGTTGTAGCTGCGGTAAAGAGGATGTGGCGTTTAAGGTTATATGTGGGGAATGTAGCGATAATTTCTTAAACGGCCTTAACGGCATAAGAAATATTGTTGAAGAAGCTAATCGACTGCAAAAATTGGAAAATGAAATACGAGTGATAACCAGCCTTGATTTGGAGCAAATAAGAGAAATGTTTCTGCAGGGATATACACTTACCAAGATGGAAACTGCTGATATGGGCATATTCAAAGAGTGCCACGACGAAGAAACAAATTCTTTTATAAAAGGCATGAAAGCCATAGATGAACTCTACACAAAAGCATTTAAAACTGCCATAAAAGGGTTCAAAAAAATACTGGCGGGTGATAAAGATGCATGTAAGGATAGGTGAACGAATATACTCCGCAACGCAATTCATATATACCGCTGCACAGAAAACACCAGTGGTAAAAACTCCTTCGGGTAAAGAAGTTGAGTACTCCTTTCCGGAGGTCCCTGAGTGCGATGATGAAAAATGTTGGTTGTGCGGAGCTGATACCAACGGGTATGGTACACCGGTAAACAAGACAATCAAGCCGACATTTACCGATTGTAGATTTAGTATTCACAAGTCCACCGTTTAAAGACGAAGATGTACAAGGCGATTATTGGGAATTTTATTCTAAAGCATTTAATGAAATGTACAAGATAGCATCAAAGGCTGTGATAATAATTCACAGTGCAACAAAAATGAATGAGATTATAAAGCGTTATCCTCCTAAAAGAACATTGATTTGGGGGAAAGGAATAATTGCTCCGTCACGGTAACATAACTTCAAAAAGCGGGGTGTGAGGCGGTTGAAAGACGACAAGCTTAAAGAAAAACTACACCAAAAGCTTGAAGAGGCAATTAATGCTATAATAGTGTTAGGTAAACAGAATTTTTTCAAAATTCATCTGCAAAACATAAACGGCGATATTTTAATATCAATTGAATATACGGACAAGGACAAAGTTGAAAAGTAGGCTGACCGAGTAACGGAGGCGCTACCATTTAGGTGGCGTCTCTTCTTTTTAGTGAGGTGAAGACATATGTTCAGGGTGAACGGGAGGAGCATAGCTCCTGTTAGGAAAGGTTTTATAACAATTGCAGAGCTTCTTTCCTGGGAGGTTCTGGAGGAACTGCTGACATGGAAATGCTTCATGGAGCAATATTTCAGGGGGTTATCTGTGACACAGGTTATGCAACATGATGCATATAAGCGGGTTAACAGGAGAGTGAAACAAATTAGGCATGGTACCCATTGACAAAGGGGGCTGGTCTTATGGAACTGAAGCAGCTGGCAAAGGAGTACAAAAAATCACTCCGGCCGCTTAATAAGCGGATACATAAGCTGCAGGGTGAGCTAAAAAAGCTGAAAGGAAATAAGAAATCGGATAAGGCACACATTCAGGTGCTCCAAGACCGTTTGAAGCCCCTTTTGTCAATGCGAGATGATTTAAGACAGATAACCACAGAGATGAAGTATTATTATAAGCCGGGGTGGTGGCGAAGTGAGAAATATACCTGTAACCGAAGAAAAGCTAGAAGATATATACCTTACTTCAGAAACTTATTTGAGGAGGATATCCTTCACCAACTCGAACCAGATCCAGGAGATGAAGCAGGCGATACGTGAGGTAATACAAACCGAGCTCACGGACCGGCAAAGGGAACTGGTACAGATGTATTTCATGGACGGAATGTCCATGCGGGAAATCGCAAAACAAAAGGGCATAACAAAGCAAAGTGTGTCAACTACCATCCAAAGAGCGGTCAAAAGGATAAAAAAATCAAAAAAAATAAAAAAATTTTTCGACATTGGCTGAAAAACGTTTGACTTTTTGCCCAAAACTACCCTATTAGTGAAAGGTATTTTTCTGAGACGTTTCAGAAGCCGGTGTGGAAGATAAAAAAAGGGGTGTAACCGGTGGATATTGCAAGGGTGAGAGAAGAATTCGAGAAGTGCGGCATATACAGAAGCATGAAAAAGATGCTCGACTGGATGTGCAAGCTGACGCTGTTGTGTATATTCACAAGTGTATGGTTGGTGGTAACGTGCCGTATAAGCCGCTGAAACCATGTAACTATCCAGGGTGCCCGAATCTGACAAGGGAAAGGTACTGCGAGGTACATAAGAAGCAGGAGCATGACTATGATGAACGCAGGGGTACGGCTGCACAAAGAGGATATGACGTAAAATGGCAGCGAGCAAGAAAGGTGTTTCTAACAAGGCATCCGCTGTGTGTTGAGTGTCAGAAGCAAGGACGCATTACCTCTGCTACAGTAGTAGACCATATCATGCCGCATAAAGGGAACCAGGAATTGTTCTGGGATGAAACAAATTGGCAACCGCTTTGTAAATGGTGTCATGATAGAAAGACAGCCAGAGAAGATGGAGGGTTTGGAAATGGCTAAGGCACCAAGGTATATGGATATAAGAATGGCAGGAAAAAACAATAAACGCTATGCAGTTATACGAATTAAATGGTGGGGTTGGCCGATAGTGTTCTTCAAGAACCTGGACTGCTCAAGTGTGAAATGGTATCAGTGGCCGAAGCTACTGCTAATATTCATATGTGTATGGCTGAAGATATTATTCTTTGGTATCGATAAAGAGAGTGCTGTTGGTAATGAACAATAATGTTTTAGAAAAGATAGAGACCTTGAGTGCGCTGGAGTTAAAGCCCGGCGATACTCTTGTGGTAAAACTGAACGAGAAGCTTAGCGAACAATCTACAGAAAGACTACACAGTTTCATTAGGGAATCGTTAGGACTAAGCAAGAGTATAAAGTTGATAGTGCTTGATGATGGAGTAGATATTGGGGTCATAAGACAAGAGTAAAAAAAACAAATACCCTCTATAGGTATATAACAATAAAGAGTTATGATATACAGGTGGAATTATGTTAAAAATAGGAAAACCTCTCAGACCTTACAGTTTCAAGGGGTAGGGGGGGGTCAGAAGTTTTAGGAGTTGCTGACCTAGACCGTGCGGGCCTCTTCTGCGCAAAAAAGTCCCCAAAAAAAATAAGTGAGGCGAGTTTAGGAAGGAGGTGAGCAGTTTGCCACAGGTAGTTTCCTTCGACAAAATGAAAGTCGGCAAAAAAGGTGGAGGTAAACACTGGACCAAAGATGAAGTTAAAGCCAGAGAGGCAGCTGCTCAGAGCATGCAAAGGAAAACGCCGGTTAAACCGAAGCCACCGAAATGGCTAAAGGAGGACAAAGAGGCCTACGCTCTTTGGAAGAGGATTATTAAAGACGCTAAAGACCTGGATCTTATTGATAACCTCGATGCAATGGCACTTGCAACCTATTGCAAACTTGAATCGGCAAAAGCAAAGGCTCTATTGGATGATAATATAAAAAGGTTCGAGAGCCTTTCGAAAACATCGCTGACATATGCAAAGGCTCTTGGTGTTACCCCTGAAGCAAGAGCAAGACTTGCCAAGAAACGGGCAGAACACAAAGCTGACCCTAATGCTGATTTGTTTGACTAGGGTGATGATATGCAGTATACAACTAAAGATCTTGGAAAGTTACATCCAACAACCAGATATGCCGTTGAAATTATCTCAGGTCTTCGGTCATCATGTAAAAGGGAATGGCAGGCCTGTGAGAGGCACTTGAGGGATTTGCAAAGACAGGGAACAGAAGAGTTCCCTTTTATATTTGACGAAACCAGGGCCAACAGACTATTTGACTGGTTCGAGAGATGCTGTCGGCATGTGCGTGGACCTTTTTCAGGTCAACTTATACAACTGCAACCTTTTCAAAAGTTTGATATAGGCTGCCTTTTTGGTTGGGTACATAAGGATACTGGCCGTCGACGGTTTAAGAAATCCTTCAACATGAGGGCCCGAGGGAATGTAAAGTCTACCGAAATGAGCGGCCTTGCTCTTTACGGTATGTGCAGCGATTGTGTATATCCCCCGGGGCATCCTGAACTGAAACAATATGAAAGCAGCCCAGAAGTCGAGTGCGCGGCGGTTGATAAAGAGCAAGCCAAGCGTATCTGGCTAGACGCTAAAAAGATGGGCGAGATAAGCCCTGATATATCAAAACGATTACATATCCGACGTACATATATTGAGCATGAAAGTCGAGGCGGTTGGCTTAGACCGTTATCAAAGGAGACAAAGAATAAAGACAGCGGGGCTCCTTGCATAGTAATTATTGATGAGTATCACGCTCATTCCACTAGCGAAATCCATGATGTATTATATTCGGGTTTTGGTAAACGTCAGCAGTCTTTGATGTGCATCATTACCACAGCCGGTAAAGAAGCTGAAAATAATCCGGCAAAAAAAGAATACGATATATGTTGCAAAATACTGGATGGCGAAATACAAGACGAGCAGTATTTTGTTATGATTCGTGAACTGGACAAGGACGATAATCCACATGATAAAACAAAATGGATAAAGGCTAACCCTATACTGCAGGATGATAACGAAT
>JABUEW010000194.1 GCA_013314855.1 Bacillota bacterium
GAATCGAAAGTTTATTGAATATCTTGAATCCGTTGTCAAAAACCCCGATAAATTAAAGGACAAGCCAAAGAAGATTGAAAAATTCCTGAAGAAGATGGAAGTGGATGAAGACACTGGCGAGATTGTGGACACAAAAACACATCTGTCATTGGACATGGAGAAAATCCGCGAATACATGGATTTAATGGGATACTACACTCTCATGACCTCGGAGACAGAAAAGCCGGACAGGGAAATCATCAATAAGTACCATGGCCTTTCGAGGATAGAGGATTCTTTCAGGATAACAAAAACTGACCTTGAAGGGAGACCGGTCTATGTCCGCAAGCCAGAGCATATCAACGCACATTTTCTCGTCTGTTTCATCGCACTGACGATGATACGGATTATCCAATACAAGGTCTTGAAACACCAGGGTAAGGACACATTAAACGAAGACGGCTGGGAGTCAGGCATCACAGCGGAGAGGATAAGGAAAGCACTTGGGTCTTTTCAAGCTGATGCCGTTCCCGGTGGATACTACCGTCTTACGAAACCAAACGACGACATGAGGTTGATCCTTGACTCCTTTGGTGTGAAAGCTGATCTCCAACTGCCAACGGCTAGTGACCTCCGTAAACTGAAATATTCGTTTGATAAAGCTGTTACAGTTTGAAGTTTTAGCCCATGTTATGCGGCGACGAGAACCCTTGACGGCGCAGTGCGCCAAAACAACCATGAAGCGGCATAAGCAAATGGTAACAGTTATGTGACTACAATTTTATACTATGGTTTAATACTCAAATTCCTTGTTGCTACTGGCTTACAAGGAATTTAGTATTCATAGAACTGTTAAACTGCGGGGGATTTGGGATGGGATAGGAATTTGCTTTTCGTAGTGCATTTATTAAATCTGGCATTATCCTTAAAAACCAAGAGATTTTTTACAGCACAATGGAAAATTGCCACATGAAAAGTGTTATAAAATCACTTTTAGCGGTTGTGTTTCTATCAAGACGCTTGCTGATATTAACCATAACCATCTTTTAAGCATAGTAAAGCAAGGCTTGACGATTATGATATCAATCCGGAATAAAGTCTGAGCAATTTGATGCTGAAAATTTCAATACTCGTAAGGTATCAGCTGTGAGTACTCATCTTCATATGGCATTTGAAAGATTCTGTCATTGTAAACATTATTGCCTGAAGCATGATTTACAGCCTCCCACCATTCAAAACTCCTATGTGATTGTATGTGCAAAGTGATCCGGTCTTTTTCTCCTGATGGTGGGTCGTGGTTCAAAGTCATCCAGAGTCCCAGATGCATCAGTATCTTCTTTATTGTAGCGTCATCCTCGATGAATGAAATAATTCGCATTTCGCTGCCGCATTTTGGACATAAAAGCGGGTCGACATTATATATTTTCCGGATAAGCCGTGCCCAGTTCTTGCGGAATTTCTTCCTTGAGATATCAGACTCAACCGTTACAAGTTCGGATATGGCATCATCATTATTTTCTGCCTTTTTCCTCATTCCACCGGGTAGGGGGTCATCTACGGACACACTTGTCTTAAGATATTCGGACAATACACGCCATGCGCAAAGACTGAGCTTTGCTAGAAGCTTCCGGTCATACATGAAATACGGACGGAGCCGTTTTGGTATACTGAATACCCATTGCCGGTGGGGCACTTTTTCCATTACTTCTTCATAGAGCTGTTCACCGAATTCTATAACACGCTTTTGATGACAGGAAGGACAAAAATGACGCCTCTTGCAGGAGAAAGGGAGCAGGTACTCATGATGACAGTCATCGCATTTGACACATGCAAAACCCTGGTGAAGGTCGCCACAGTCCAGATATTTATATATTACATCCAGCACATAAGGCCGCCAATACCCATATTGTTTTTGGTACCGTACATCCCATACTCGTTCCAGTTCTTCAAAATGTGCTTCCACACACCGGTAGTATTGATTTTTGCGGGGGCTTCGTGGTGTATATACTTCAGCCCTGGTGATACAAGCAGCAAGCATTAATGGTCACCTTAAAAAAGAACATTTGTTCGATTTAAGGTTACCATATAATGCCATAATAATCAAGCGCTGCCAACAAGACTTGTCAATTAATGACATATGCTAAACCATGAAATCGCGAACGGTCCTCCTGGACTCGGAAAGCTTTTCCAGCGCTTCGATGTTTATCTCATCATTGAAGTATCCGGAGTTCGCCACAATCACTCCATTCTTTGCAAGCTTGAAGTGCTTTTCGTCCACGACGTTCAGGTCGCCTGTTACGGTAATTATTATATCTGCAGAGGGCATCGCCTGTTCAAGCTTCATGACCCTGAATCCGTCCATTACAGCCTCAATAGCCTTAACGTGGTCGACTTCGGTGACAATGACATTCGCGCCCATGCCTTTCGCTCTCATTGCAAGCCCCTTGCCGCACCAGCCGTATCCGCAGACGACAAAGTTCTTGCCGCAGACGAGGGCGTTGGTTGCCCTCAGCAAGCCGTCTATGGTGCTTTGCCCGGTACCATACCTGTTGTCGAAGAAGTGCTTGGTCTCAGATTCATTAACTGCAATTATAGGAAACTGCAGTGCATTATCCCTTTCCATGCTCTTTAACCTTATAACGCCTGTTGTTGTCTCTTCAGTTCCGCCGATAACATTCTTCAAATAGGTGTCCTTATAATTCTGGTGAAGCAGGCCGACAAGGTCACAGCCGTCATCCTGGGTCATATCAGGGCCGTGTTCTATAGCGGCTATGAGGTGCCTGTAGTAGGTATCCCTGTCCTCACCCTTTATGGCATAAACCGGTATGCCGAAATCCATGACCAGCGATGCTGCAACGTCGTCCTGTGTAGAAAGCGGGTTGGATGCACACAGGACTATGTCCGCCCCTCCGGCCTGCAATGTGCGCATAAGGTTTGCGGTTTCGGTTGTAACATGAAGGCAGCATGACATTTTCTTGCCTGCCAGGGGTTTCTCCTTTTCAAACCTCTCCCTTATCATTTTCAATACGGGCATCTGGTTGTCAGCCCATTCAATCCTGAGCTTTCCCTTTGGCGGTAGGGATTTGTCCTTGATATCACATTTTACCATGAATATGTTCCTCCATCTAAATAGTTTATTTTACTACCTGCCGTAGTTCTCTTCAAATCTCTTTTGAAACTCCTCGATTGTATACTTATGCTCGGTGCCTCCTTTATGCTCTACGGCATAAACTGCCGTCACACTTGCATACCTTCCTATGACTTCAAGCGGCACTCCCTCAAAATACCCTTTTATCAATCCAGCCCTGTAAGCATCGCCTGCCCCTGTGGGTTCAACCACTCTTACAGGTTTTGCAGCGTTTATATGCAACCTTTCCTTCCGCGTCCTTAGAATCGAGCCCTTTCCTCCGAGGGTTTCAACCAGTATATCTACGCTGTTCAGTATTTCTTCCTTGCTCAAGCCTGTCTTCTCTATCATCATATTATACTCATATTCATTAAAAATAACTATTTTTGCACCAAGAATACCATTTTTGAGGTCCTCTCCCGAGAGCCTGGGTATCTGCATTCCAGGATCGTAAAGATATGGTACCCCAAGCTCCTGGCACTCGGCAGCCCACTTGACCATTGCAGCAGGGTCTGTCGGTGCAATGACGGCCATTGAGATTTTATCCGTATCAATACCTTTTAACGTTATTTCAGGGTCTTTTGCCATAGCGTCGGGATAAAACACTGTAATCTGGTTATTGGATAGGTCTGTCGTAATAAAACAGGAAGCCGTGAAGTCATCATCCAATACCCTGACATAGCTTGTCTCAACGCCGTTTTCATTCAGCCAGTCCCTGTACTCGACAAAGTCTTTCCCGGCAGTTCCGAGCACAACCGGTTTCTCTCCGACAAGCGCCAGATTATACGCTATATTGGGAGCCGTTCCACCCCTTGCCTTTTTCATGCTGTTAACCAGGAAACTGATATTCAATGCATGAATCTTTTCGGGTAGTATCTGTTCCTTATAAAGACCCGGAAAATCCATGATATGGTCAAATGCTATTGAACCGCATACCAGCACCTTACCCATAAAGGCACCTCCTGTTTCACAGCTTTATTATTTCCCCGCTGTTAAAATAAATATTTTTTTTTAACCTTAGCAGGGTCAATATCATCCAGTGCCTCGATTTTTATATCCTTAAAACCGTTCTTTTCAAACAGCTGTTTTATTGCATCGGTATTGAAGCCCGGCCAAATGTCGTGCATCTTTTCCTTGAATTCCATATCGTCATGTAGGTAAAAATCCGCAAGAAAGACCTGTCCGCCCGGCTTCAGCATCCTGTTGATCTCTTTCACTGCGTTTTCCGGCTCTTCGATATGGTGCATGTACATGCTTGCGCAGACAACGTCGGCCCCGGCGTCCTCCAAGGGCACATCACAGCCGTCGCTCTCTATGGTTTCAATATTCCTTATACCGGCTTCCTTCGCTTTTTTCCTGAGCTCCTTGAGCATTTCACCGGAGATGTCGACAGCATACACGCTTTTCACAAGCTTCGCTACGGCCATGGAAAGGTACCCGTCGCCTGCTCCGAGGTCTACGGCTCTCATACCTTTATATTATACATCATTGTTAACGAAACTTGTATGTATATGCGTAAACAAAATGGCATCGATTGATCCTGGAGGCGTCGGAATTGAGATGGAGGCAGGGAAACCAAACTGGAACGATGCATTGAACGGCCTTCCGATATGGGAAGAGTTTTTTAATTCTTCCCAACAATATGCATTAAAAATCATGCAAAGAAACTGTTACAGGTTTTATATTAAGACGAAGTACAAATGCAGCATCTGCGGCATAGATGCCGCAGATGCTGATACATAGGTCATGGATGGAAAATCATATTTATGAAAAATTTATGAAAAAGCAGAAAGACATTTATCGGCTGATACGTATTCAAGATTGAAGGTGTCAGCAACTCCTTTACAGGTTACACAACCATTATATGTATTTAAACCATGCATGAGTGCTGAATTCTCTTTTAGTGCCTTTTCAGCACCCTTGTCGGCGATTTCCAGGAGATAGGGCAGCGTT
>JABUEW010000195.1 GCA_013314855.1 Bacillota bacterium
TGTTGTTGCCAAAAAATATTTGACTAATATAATGAAATATATTATTATTTATAAAAAGTATTTACAAAAGCATGATGGTAGGGTGGTAGAAAGGATAGGGTTACTTGTATGTTATTGAAGGTTAGAAAATCCAATGCTTTAAAGGGAGCTAGAGTAAGAATTCCCGGCTCTAAATCCCACACTATACGGGCATTATTCATTGCAAGCCTTGCTGATGGGAAATCTGATATATTAAAGCCCCTGGTTTCAGAAGATGCACTATCGGCAGTAAGAGCATGCAAATCTTTTGGTGCCCAGATTGACGTGAATGAAGATAATTTTATAGTACAAGGGTTCAAGAGTAGTCCTCAAACACCTGAAGATATTGTAAATGTAGGAAACTCAGGTACAACATTAAGGTTGGGGTTATCCGTGGCTGCCTTGGCAGAAGGGTATACTGTTTTTACAGGCGACGGGCAGATAAGAAAGAGACCTGTGGGTCCGTTGGTTGAAGCAATAAATAACCTTGGCGCTACCGCCTTTACAACAAGAAATAACGGGATGGCACCTGTTGTAATAAAAGGCAGGATGAAAGGTGGAAAAACTGAGATTGACGCATATACATCCCAGTTTCTTTCTTCTTTATTAATTAGTTGCCCTTTATTGGAAAAGGATACAGAAATAAATATTACCAGGCTGAATGAGGTCCCATATATTGAGATGACATTGTGGTGGCTGGATAAACAGGGGATAAAGTATGAGAATAATGGCTTCAAAAGGATATATATATATGGCGGTCAAGAGTATAAAGGGTTTAAGATATCTATACCAGGAGACTTTTCTTCCGCCACATTTTTTATGGTCTTGGCCGCAATATCCGGTGATGAAATTGTGCTTGAGAATCTTGATATGACAGACCCACAGGGTGACAAGCTGGTGCTTTCAATTCTGGAAAATATGGGGGCAAAAGTTACATATGATGGTAATTTGATAATTATTAAAGGGGATAAACTAAAGGGAATGGAAATAGACATGAATTCTATACCTGATGCACTTCCTGCAATGGCAGTTGCGGGCTGTTTTGCCCATGGTGAAACAAGGCTTGTTAATGTGCCACAGGCAAGGTTGAAAGAAACGGATAGAATTAGTGTTATGTGCCGAGAACTTAAGAAAATGGGGGCTGACATATCGGAGCTTCCTGACGGATTAGTCATAAGAAAGAGTAGATTAAAGGGTTGTGAAGTTGACGGACATTATGACCACAGAGTTGTTATGGCCCTTGCGGTAGCCGGACTTAATGCTGAAGGTACTACTATTATAAGTACTGCCGAAGCAATGAATGTTACCTTCCCGGAGTTTGCGAATTTGGCTAGAGAATGCGGTTATAATATACACTTTCCATTGACAAAGCGGCAAAGTAGTATGTTTCAAATGAACAATCAAAAGGAGCAGGATTTAATATGATGGGAAATACCTTTGGACGCTTGTTCAGAATAACTACATGCGGGGAGTCATATGGGGGAGGGTTCCGTAAGGATTTGGATATACCCGAAGAATTGTATGGAGGGCTTATAACAATTGTTGACGGAGTACCGCCGGGAATAACCATAACTCCTGAATTAATACAGAATGAGCTTGATAAAAGGAAACCAGGGCAGTCAGCGTTAAACACTCCCAGAAAAGAAAAGGATAAAGTATATATATTTGCGGGTGTTATGGAAAATTACCTTACAACAGGGGCACCCGTAGGAATTGTTATACCTAATACCGACATTGAAGATGTGCACATTGAGCAACACAGGGCAAATAAAAATTTTATCCGCCCCGGGCAGGCCACTTATACTTATTATAAGAAGTATGGACAATTTGCGGATTGGGCCGGTGCAGGCCGTGCATCAGGGCGTGAAACTGCGGCAAGGGTAGCTGGTGGGGCTGTAGCAAAGGCTGTGCTGGATACAATGGGAATTGATGTAATAGCTTTTGTTACTGAATCCCACGGTATAAAAGCCGGACATGTCACATATGAAATGGCAAAAGCTAATTACCGGAAGAATGAGCTGAATTGTCCTGACTTGGAAAAAGCGCAGGAAATGATAGAGGACCTTCTTAAAGTAAAAGCGGAAGGTGATTCTTGCGGAGGAATTGTTGAAGTAATAGCAAAAGGCATACCGGCAGGTTTGGGAGAACCGGTATTTGATAAATTGAGCGCAACAATTGCCTATGGTATCATGTCAATAGGAGGAGTGAAAGGTATAGAATTTGGTGCGGGGTTTAAGCATGCTGCCATGAAGGGATCTGAGGCTAATGATACACCTTGGTATGATAAAGAAACAGGAAGAATCAGGTTTAAGACAAATAAGGCGGGAGGATTGCTTGGAGGAATATCCAATGGAGAAGAAATTAGAATCAGAGTAGCTGTAAAACCTACTCCTACAATAATGATAGAACAGGAAACTGTAGATGTTGACAGGCATGAGAATGTTATACACCGGTTTACATCACGCAGTGATCCATCCCTGTGTCCCAGGATATATCCTGTTTGTGAGGCCATGGTAAGAATTGCAATACTGGATGCAATTTATATGGCCAAAGCATACAGGGCTGTAGCAGGTAACATTGACTCCAAGTGGGATGTTTTATAACCTTACCAGGGAGAGGTGGTAATTATAAAAAAAAATAAAAAAACCGATAATATAAATAGTGAGAAAAATAAAAGCAACATAGTGTTAATCGGTATGCCGGGTTCAGGTAAAAGTACTATAGGGGCTCGCCTGGCAGATGTACTGGGTATGAGTTTTGTTGATACCGATTCTGTAATACGTCAGGCTGAAAAAAAGGATTTAAAGGATATTGTAAATGAAATGGGACTTAATAGTTTTCTTAAGATACAAGAGGATAATATTTTAAAGCTTAAAGTAAAGGATAGTGTGATTGCTACAGGCGGCAGTGTTATATACAGCAATAATTTAATGACTTATTTAAGGAAGGATGGCGTTGTAATTTACTTAAAAGTGGATATCAGTGAACTCATGGAAAGAATAGGGCCTGACAGAAGGTTTGCAAGAAATAGAGAACAGAGTTTTGTTGACTTGTATAATGAAAGGTTGCCTTTGTATGATAAATATTCAGATATTACAATTGATTGTTCAAATAAGGATATCAGCAAGGTTATTGATGAGATAGTACACAGACTGGGTTTAAAACATTAAGAAACTATTTAATAGTAAAGGATTGCCGGTTAAAATGGAATCTGCGATTTCGCTTTTTATTATTGGAAATAATAAATTTATGGTAGAGATGTTACTTGAAGCATTAGGGAATTATAATGATATAAATATTGTAGGGGTTGCAGAAAATAGTTTGGAAGCAGTTGAATTAATTAAAGAACTAAAACCCCATATAATTTTATTAGATGTTTTTGAACCGGATATAAAGGAACTTAGGATATTAAAAAAAGCCAATGAACTTAAACAAGGTCCCAGACCGTTAATTATAATCCTTTCAGAGCAAGGAAATAGCAGCAAGGTTAAAAAGACAATTGCGTTGGGTGTTAAAGAATACCTTGTTAAACCAATTGATAGCGGTATACTGATATCAAGAATAAGACAGGTTTATAATGAGCACTATTCTAAAAAATGGCCTAAACCCTTATATAGTCCTGATATTGCCCAACAGATTAGTATTGTAACAGCTGAACTATTATATGGTTTTGGTATATTATCTCATTTACATGGTTATAAGTATATCAAGGAAGCCATATTTTACATGGTTAATAATCCGAAAGATTGCAAACCCTTTAGAAAGGTTTTATATCCGTTAATTGCAGAGGAGTTTGGCACTACACCCCAAAAAGTTGAAACAGCTATTAGAAATGCCATTGAAAATGCATGGAAAAAAAACATTAATTTAGATTTAGATAATATTGCAATTAACGATAACAGTATATTGAAGATATTTAATAAAAAACCCACAAACTCTCAATTTATTTCTGCTTTGGCTAATCGTGTACGTTCCATGTTAAACACTTATTAAAAGAAGCAAAAGGCTCTGTATAAACCAGAGCCACAAAAATAAAAGTATGTATAAAGTACATTTAATTATTAATAATTATTTAACTTTTTCTTTCAAGCCTTTGCCAGCCTTGAATACTGGTGCTTTGGATGCTGGTATTAGAATTTCTTCCTTAGTTTGAGGATTTCTGCCTTTCCTTTCTGCCCTTTCTCTTACTTCGAAAGTACCAAAACCTACCAGCACAACTTTTTCACCCTGTTGAAGCGACTCTTCTACAGTTTCAATAAATGCATTCAAAGCAGCTTCACTGTTCTTTTTACTTAAGCCTGTTTTCAGGGCTATGGAATTGATTAGTTCAGTTTTGTTCATATTCATAACCTCCTATATTTGGAATTCGACACTATTTTATAATGAAAGCTGCATTAAGTCAAGGTTTTCGTTGAAAAAAAGAGTATTACAAATTTTTTTCATCAATTATGGTGATCATAATACCTTAATATCGAAAAATTATAAAAAGTGTCGAATGATTTATGCGCTAAAATTAAGGTATAACCCTTATATCAACATCCTCTCCCACTACATTTCTCAATTTTTTATAAAAAACGTTTTCTGATTGATGCTGCGGAGACTCGCCCAATACAATACAGCCAATATTTTTTTCTTGTGCAAAATCCGCAATGCATTTAATTACATTGTCGGATTTCAAAACAGATAAATTAGCTCCTACAGATTTGGAGATTTCGAAAAGGTATTGAAGCGCTTCTCCTTCCCTTGGATTATCCAAAAAATTCAAACCATCTTTTGCAACGTGAATTACATAAAGGTCTCCTTTAACTTTAAATTCATTCCTTAAAGCTGCAGCTTTAATTATAAGCCTTTCGCAGGTTTTCTGTTGGGTTACACAAACCAATATGTTTTTTTGCGGGTTCAAAGAAATCCCCCTTTCAACCGGTACACAACTTATCCAAATTATATTATACCAAAATAAAACAGGGAAATGTTGCAGAATATATTTCATTTGTGTTTCATTTTCATTTGTGTT
>JABUEW010000196.1 GCA_013314855.1 Bacillota bacterium
CTAATACCTAAAAAAACTTGAATTCTTATTCTTTATTGTGGTAAAATTACGGGGAGGTTTTGTTTTAAACACTAAACTGAAACTGAATTATATACATAATAAAACGAATCAAATACATAACAAATATATACTTAATTGAAGGTGATAATTTGAATAACAGTATTGAGAAAGATATTTCAGACAAAAACAAGGCAAATAGAAATATTAAGTTACTTGTTGAAATATTCTCCACTTTTTTTAAAATAGGTTCTTTTACTCTGGGCGGCGGTTATGCCATGATACCCTTAATTGAAAGGGAAGTTGTACACAACAAAGGTTGGATTGACATCAATGAAATAGTTGACTATTTTGCTGTTTGCCAATCAATCCCTGGTGCAATTGCAATAAATTCTGCAATCCTGATAGGTTATAAAACAGCAGGAAGGAAGGGCGCCATAATTGCTGCAGTCGGTGTAATACTCCCCTCCTTTTTAATTATTACAATTATTGCAGCATTCTTTACCAGATTCCAGAATAGTCCCATTGTAAAAGCTGCATTTTCAGGAATACGTTCTGCTGTTGTAGCACTTATAGCAATAGCTGCATTCAAAATTGGGAAAGCCTCAATAAAAGATGCAATAGGGTTTATTGTTGCGGCCGTTGTAACAATTACAGTTACATTTTTAAATATCCATGCCATTTTTACCATAATTGGAGGTGCTTTGTTCGGGCTTTTAATGTACCTGTTATTCCCAACCCAAGTAAAGAAAACCTTCAGTAAAAACAATAACAACACTGAAAAAATTTAAAAACAGAAGGAGTAAGGTGGGTTATAATGATTTACTTAACACTTCTATTTACTTTTTTTAAAATAGGTCTTTTCAGTTTCGGAGGCGGTTATGCCATGATTCCCATGATAGAAAAAGAAATAGAGTTCCATGGCTGGCTGACCCCTTCGGAATTCATAGACATAATTGCAATAGCTGAAATGACACCAGGACCTATTGCAGTAAATTCGGCAACATTTGTAGGATTTAAAACCGCAGGAGTATTGGGAGGGTTATTATCTACTTTGGGAGTATCTTTACCGTCATTAATACTGGTTTTATTTGTATCCCGGTTTTTCTTTAAATATACGAACAACCCAATCAAAAACGCAGTATTCTATGGTGTAAGGCCGGTAATAGCAGGGTTGATTGTGTCAGCTTCTTTATTTGTAGCCGAAACAGCATTGCTTAATAAAAGCTTTTTGGATTTATTCAGCAAAGCTGCTTTAAATCCTCCGGAAGTTTTCAACCTGGGAGGCATATTTGTAACAGCTGTTATACTATTTCTCCTGATAAAGCTGAAGGCGCACCCCATATTGACTATTGTAATAGCCGGTATCATAGGCATATTATTATATTACGTATTACCTTCCCTGGACTTAACTATTCTATAACAAGAATATATTAGATATGAGGAAGAAATTTTAAATGATTTCTTTAAATTTACTAATAAAACCTGCATCAAGTAACTGCAATTTAAAATGTAAATATTGTTTTTACCACTCATTGGCTGATAACCGTTACACCTGACAGGTACTCATATTTCCTTAAAACATTATTTGATTTATGGTATGAGGTTATACCATGTAGCACGCGTAGTACACCAATCCTATTCCTGGATGCAAGGATAGGAGTCGTCTTTAAAAAATTCAGCCTCCAGCATAACGCAAAGAGCATGGTATATGGGAAGATGATACTCCTGTACCTTATGAGTTTGAGTTGCCGGAGCAATTATTGTTACATCACAAAGCTCCTTCATTTCCCCTCCTTCTCCCCCTGTTAAGCCTATTGTTCCAAGACCGAATGCTTTGGCCACTTTTATTGCATTAATAACATTCTTTGAGTTACCTGATGTGCTAATTCCTAAAAGTACATCCCCTTCTTTTCCATACCCGTAAACCTGTTGAGCAAAAACCATATCAGCCGCTATATCGTTAGCATATGCGGATGACAGGGAGGTATGGCTGACAAGGGAAATAGCAGGCAGGGCTTTTTGCAGGTTCTGTGATAAATATTGCCATTCATCGGGAAAATAAGATTTCAGTTTATTGCAATCCTCTTCCTCTATAGGACGTTTTAAAAGGAAACCTTTCATCAGCTCTCCTACGATATGTTCAGAGTCGGCGGCACTTCCTCCGTTACCGCATATAAGCAGTTTTCCCCCCGAAGCATAGCAATCCCGTAAAAGAAGAAAAGCATTCCAAATAGTGGGTTTACAAGTTTCAAGGCCTTTATATTCGGTTATTAGCGTATTAAGTATTTTGCCGGCAAAAGATTCGCTTAGCACACTCATACATTTCACATCCTTCTTTCACATTTTTTACATTTACATTTTCGTACTTTTCATTTTTACATTTTATATTAAATCTAATTCAAAGCAGTAGCAAGAGCAGCATAATCCCCTATGTTCTCACCCAAAGATGCCGGCACAACCTTACATACTTCCCTTGAGTATACAAGGCTTTCTTTTTTAATGACTTCTTCGGCCCATGGCCACAACAAATCCTTACTTCTGCTAAATATGCTTCCTATTACAATAATTTCAGGGTTCAAAATATCAATAAGTATAGACAGACCTCTTCCCAGGTAACGGCCACATTCCTTGTAAATCTCTATCGCAAGCTCATCTCCCTCTTTTGCCGCATCAGCAACAATTTTAGCATCCAGGCTATTTAACTTATCAATACTGTTGCAAAAAGAAACCTTTTTACCCACCTGTAATTTTTCCAATACCCTAGTCTTTGCAAGCTGGGCAATACCTCCCCCACTGCAGAACCCTTCAAAAGATCCCGACTTTCCATATCCTACCGGGCCATTGTTTTCGAGCCTTATGTGTCCTACTTCTCCCGCCATATCATTCGTACCTGTATAAAGCCTGCCGTTAAGTATAAGTCCTGCCCCCATACCTGTCCCAAAAGTAAGGAATATTATATTTTCATATCCCTTTGCAGCACCAAATTTCCATTCAGCCAGGGCACATGCATTGGCATCATTCTGCAACTTTGTTTTTATTCCAAACCGTTTTTCAAGTATTTCTACTATTTTAATATTATCCCATCCATAAAGATTAGGTGGAGACATTATTATTCCTTTTTTACTGTCAAGAGGTCCTCCGCAGCTTATACCTATAGCTTCAAACTGTAAGGCTTGAAATTTCTGTTTGGCCATCATAAGGTCAATTTCTTTTATAATTCTATTAATGGTTTGTTCAGGACCCTTTTCCGCTTCAGTGGGAAAAACCGCCTTGTCTATTATATCAATACTATTAATGATATTGTTTTCGCTGTAATTTACCCTTCCGAAGATTACAGCACATTTAGTACCGCCTATATCTACTCCCAATACTATACTATTCAATAAAGACCCTCCTTTTTATATATGCCGGAGATATATATTTTTACGTACCCCTCATATCCAAAAATATCCAAACAACTCGCCAAAGTTAATACCGGCAATATTCCTGTTTCTATACCTGCTGTGAAGGGATTCAAGACCTTCCTTAAGGTACCTGGATGTAATGCCGTGAGAAATGGAAAGGTATGCTTCAATACAGGCGGAAAGATGGTCGCATCCTCTAATTACCTCTCCATCTACAGGAGAGTACCTGTCCTCATTGTAAGACTTATTAATCTCATTTGAAGTTACAATCTCAATACTCCCATCCTTTAATATCCTGCTATTAAACTCATTCTCTATAAGATATTTTATCTCTTTCCTCCATGCTGAGGGTAATAAAGGAAATATCCTTTCTTCAAGCTGCCTGTTCTCAATTTCTTTTATTAATTCCTCAAGTCCTTCTACAGACCTTTTTACAGGAGATACTATATCCCTGGTAAGCACCTCGGGCAGGTCATGGAATAGGCCGGCAAAAAAGTTATTTACAATTCTTTTGTCACAGCCTTCTAATTCAAGGGTACAAAAATATGAGAGTATGGCAACTACCAGCATATGTCCCAATACAGATGTTTCAGGCACTCTTGGCGACTGGGCCCATCTTTGCTGAAACCTCAATTGTCCTACAAGACTTAGAAAGCTTCGGGTTTTCTTTCCAAGGATAAGTTTTTGCACCCCCGCTAAATCATAATGCTCTTCTATTTCATTGGCAATTTGCTCTCTTGTATCCTCAAGTCCGTAAAGGCTCTTGTTTAAGTTATATATTATTTCAAATTCCCAGTTTGTTGCCAGGTAATGAGAAGCCTTCAATATTCTTTTTTCTAAATAGCTGTATTGTTGATCCTGGAGATAAGTACGAAATTTTTCAAAGAAGCCATCCTTTATACGATCAAAACCATCCTTTTGAAGCTGTTCCAGTACCCAATTGTTAAGCATCTCACCCTTTTGTTCCATCAACATATGAAAAATAGGAGGTTTAATATCAGTCAGCATAATCCTGTGGAAAAACTCAAAAATTCCGCCCTCAATTAACCGGCGCCAATTAATATTAGCCTTCCTGTCACTTTCTTCAATCTTTGCAAGGACGTAGGCAAACATCATTTTATGAGACTGTTTGTCCAGTTCGGTAAAACCTTTACTTGGTCTTATATGGTCGTTCCATCGCTGTATACTTGCAGCATCAAATATAAGTTCAATATTACGTTTACCTAACACAACCTCACCCCGTAAAATAGTCAGGTACTTTTTAAGATATTTATAAATTCCTATACTTAAATATAACAGATAGGACATCTCAAATCAAGGATAAAACACATGATAGGGTACATTTTTTGTAGTTGCTGAAGTGAATATATGCGTGGAAATCGATATTTGCCATATTATTCTTTCATAAAGGTAAGGGCCTCTTCATAAAATTTTTTATACAGCAATAGAGCATATTTTAAAAAAGGGCTGGTTTTTTTAAGAGCAGCATGTTATAATAAAAATATGGAAACAGGTGTATATAGCAAGGATAAGAAAATT
>JABUEW010000197.1 GCA_013314855.1 Bacillota bacterium
GAGATCTATTTTGGAGGTGGCCTATATTGTTTCCAAGCTTCTACCATCCCCGCTCAGCATAGCGCTCTTCCAGTTTACTTATCTCATAGCTATACATAGCTTCACCCAGGTCTTCCGAAACTTCCGCTAGGATCTCAGGGTCGTTGTAATAGGTTACAGGCTTTACAATGGCTTGGGCGCGCTTTACAGGGTTTTCCGATTTAAAGATGCCCGAACCCACAAATACCCCGTCGCATCCCAACTGCATTAACAGCGCCGCGTCGGCGGGTGTAGCCACACCCCCGGCGGCGAAATTCACCACCGGAAGCTTGCCGTTTTCCGCCACATAAAGTACCAGGTCATAGGGAGCCCCCATTTCCTTGGCGGTGGCCATCAACTCTTCTCTGGGCATATTCTGAAGCCGCCGGATCTCCGCCATAACGGTGCGGATGTGCCTTACGGCTTCTACCACGTTGCCGGTCCCGGCTTCCCCCTTTTTTTGTAAATTTCGGCATTATACCCCTCCCGAATATTTTATATTTTGTGTATAAATATGCGAACCAAAAGGTGTCGGGTTTTTAAAATCCGGCACCTTTTAAAGAAGCTGCTTAAAGAGGTTTTAATTACACAGGAGGAGTTTGCACTTATCACCAATTATATCGAAGGAAACCTTTGAGAAGACGCAACTGGAAATTGAACGGAGATGTCCGGAGGGTAAAGAATATGAAATTCAAATTAATTGGTGTGATTATCATATCCATGCTGTTTTTTACCGGATGTACGGAAAAAAAGGAGAAATTAGCCATAGTATCCTCCAATAAGGTAACTGTTGATAACAATATTGTCTTCTTCGTTAATATTGAACAAACGAAATATAAAAAACCGTTAACACCGGATGATGATGGATTTGACATGTACAAAAGCAGATTTTATGGTCAATTTGCCCTTGTTTCCAGGAATGTCTCAGGAGAGGAAATAGACCGTATAGCACTAAATCAATTTTTTGAAAACAGGGATATGGGCTTTATCGGCGAATTCAAGCTTGGGTTTCAAGATATGAATGCAGATGGTGACCTAGATATTGGGTATGAATTCGAAAAGTAGGGTGGAGGCTTTGTAGCAAACTGGTAATATTAATAATAAAAGGAAATTAATCCAGTATTAATCTAAAAGTAAGAAGAAAGGGCACGTTGAAAACAAAATATGCTGCGTGTATAAACAGGGTGAGAGGAAAAAAGAGCATAGCAAGGCTAACCCAATGTGCTTGGGAGATAAAACTCAAAAAGAGGATTTAAAAATTAGGCAGGTTAAGCAACTTAAGCAGCTATTTCCTCGAGCAAAGGAATAATGCTGAATCCGGTATGCTTAATCCAGGCATCCAGGTGTATATTGATGGCAGCCATGGTAGCCCGCATAAAACGTTCTCTTGAACTACGGCAGTTACCGGCTTCAATATCGTAATCTTTAAAAAGCCGTTTATGACTGCGTTCCACTGTAGTCCGCCGGTTAAGCATTTCCTTGAAGGTATCCGAGCTGCGGGATACAGGAGGAAAAAGCCTTGGGTCATAGTCCGGTTTAATGTAAATAGTTCTACCATAGGGGCTGTTGGTGCAGCTGCAAGGTTTATCAATCCCATGGTAGTCAAACCAACACCTGTACTTGATACCTTTAGGATAAGAATAACCGCAGTTTTGATAAGGTATGCCACCCATGCAAATAGGATTTCCCTCATTATCGAAGCAAAGGACTCCGGGAGGCAGGTCCTTATCGGGGAACTTGGCAGTAGAGTCAAGAGGGATAAAGGGTATCATGTTATGGTGCTGGAGGAGGTTATAGGTAGGGTAATTATCCATGGAGCCATCAGCTATATAATTTTTGAAGGAAATATCAGGGTAAAGCTTTATGACTTCATTGAGTGCAAAAACGGCGATAATGCTGTCATGCCTTTGAGCCTGGGCTTTGCGCAGATAAATAGGCAAGTCGTAGGGACTATCTGCCGCAGTGCAAACAAACAGCGTATCGCCGTAGAACCACTGTTCGCGGTAGCTGTCCCAGCCCCAAGTAGCATCGGGGTCGGAATAGCGCCTTGGGCATTTGCAGTCAAAGATCCCCTTGGATTTGCAATCGCAGACTTTTACACCATAGTGGCTGGCACCTGAATAATAGGTAGTGCCGTCATTAGAGATAGAGAGGCTTTTGGGGTTGCCGAGGATGCCCATTTTAAGGGAAGTATCGACGACGCATCTGGCCAGGAGCTTCTGCAAAACTATCTCAGGTCGATACTCGGGGAGCTTGTCCCGGATTGCAAGTGAGGCGAACTTTTTAACAACGCCATTATGCCTTGGGAGGACATATTTTTTACCGGCCCCAGGCTTCTTGCGGGGCTTAGGCTTAAAAGTGCGTAGCTTTTTCTTTCTGGCTACCTGCACTTTATGGGAGGCTTGCCAGAGTCTCTTGGTCAAGTCGTAATATGAGCTGAAAGATGGCGCTTTGCCATATTCAAACCCACATATAGCGCAAAGTAGCTCATCACTGGCGATTCTGGCTGACCACTTAGGTATGTCATGTTCACCCTGGTCAAGCATAAGGACAAAGGAGCGTATAATACCTTGCTGATTCTTAGCTGGGCGTCCTGTATTGGAATACAGGGGGCTAAGGATACTGCGAATGAGGTCAAGGTTGAGCAAAAAGAGCTTGGAAATAGAGTCTTTCAGCTCAATTATCCTTTTTCCGCAGGTAAGTAATAAACATAGTAGTTGAAAAATAAGATTTTTTTGGTACACATCATGAGAGATCCAATCACGCAGCATAAATAAAACCTCCATAATCAAAGTAATGGTAAAAAATACCATCCACTTCGATTATGGACGGAACAAACGTTTGTCAAGAGAGATCGCAACCATATTTGGTTAATATTAGGATATTTGTTGAAAAATTTTTTATGTATTAAAAATACTTTATGTACTGTACACTATTTTGGTAAAAAATAACTGGAAAATATTTTGGTAATTTATGGTGGATATTGGAGGTAAAGCAGAAATTGCTCTGCCTCAAATATATATGTCGGAAACCCTACGAGTTTTCGAATTCATACTATTGGCATAGGGGAGGTTGCCACTGGCGAACATGCGCATTCGGGGGAATTCCAGTATGTTATATTTTCAATAGATAATGAGGGCAAACTTAAAAATCTTCCTGTTGAGGGCGGATATTTTTATACATTGAAAAGTAATCATTCTTTATGGGATTTTTCTTTATGGGAACGTAGGACCTCTAGGATTTGTGAAAACGGAACTGTTCGTGCTGTAGTAGGGAGAGAAGATAGGCACGGATATAAAGAGATTAAATATGTATGGAACGGAAATATGTTTGTTGTAGTCGATGAACAATAATGTTTTTTTTGATTCATATTTACGTAAGCATGCAGAAGGACATTTGATCGGAACTGCTAATGCAAAACTGTGCGAAGGACTTTATGCAGACACGTATTTGATCAAATTTTCAGAAAATAAAGAATACAAAACCGAACTTGCGCTTCTTTCAAACGGGAAAGCAATTTCATATGTTTTATCTAAAATTACAGATATTCAAAAATATAATACAACTATATCTGCATATAAGAAAGATAATGGGCTTCAAAATGCCGTGATATCGTCTGTCGAAGCATTCGAAGTTGCTCATCCGTCAAATGATGAGAAGGGCGTTATACTTGTTATCCACTCTTTTGAAGATGATAACCAAAAAGACCGAATAAACTGGAGCGAGCAACAGTTTATTGATAATAAAGACGGTTATTTCAGGGCGATATTGTGGATTGAGGATATAAATTCTCCCGACCAATTCAAAGTACTGGATTCTGCTGTTTATCGCAGATTCCGTTCCTTTGAAAAGAGGGAACGCATTGAGATCAAGTTCATAGGCGATGCTGCAGGTGATGGCAACCTGGATGTTGCTGCTAGGCTTATATGGCCTACCGGTTCAAATCTCCTTATTATGAAAAACATAGAATGACCAAGGAAATAACTGGGTTCAGTGTATAAATTTATACATTATTCTAGTATAATTGAAGTATAATTAACAATGATAAGCAAAAATAAATTTTAATGATTTATCTTTGTAATAAAGGTAGAGGGGGAGAGGAGATAGTGAAGAAAAAATTGAAATTTATATCAATTTTATTCCTTGTAATAGGGCTGGTTTTATTTAGTGATTATATCAGATTAAAAAATGAGATAATTGACGGAGACGGAGTAGGCATATTATTTTGTGGTTTAATTGGAATAATATTGAGCTTATTTGGAGCAGATGAAAAAGTTCCCTATGAACAGGTTCCTGCTTATGCTAAAGCTTCTTTAATTGCTTCCCTTTTATTTATTGCAACAGCTTTATATACCCTATATAGGACATTTAAATCTTTTAAGCAGTGAAATATATAATTAATTGGTAAAATTGGCCAAATAGAAGCTGTAAAATTATTTAAAGTGCTGAAATTTGAAGATGATTAAATTTTTCCATATAAATTTTCTAACAAAACCTCTTTGTATTTCGTTATATTGAGTGAACGGAAAAAACAAAGAAGGTTTTTTCGTTATCGCAATTAATGCTGATCGGGTTAAAATCGTAGCCAGTTTGCAACGTTACAATAATGGTTATTGGAGTGAAATAAAAAGCTGGACGCAAATAGAAGACAAGCTCACTACGGTATTGGAAGAGGAGTGGTATGTAAACAGAGGATATTCATATCGGCTTCAAAGCACTATCTGTGTATACAGTGATGGAACATACATTTAACACTACGAAATTTGCTGACTTACCT
>JABUEW010000198.1 GCA_013314855.1 Bacillota bacterium
TCCAACCGTACCCCCCTAACCTGAAAATATTACCGCCAGAGCAGCTCCGGCCATCTCGTATATTTCCTTGGTGAAGGTGCTGATATCCCAACCACCTTGTTCCGTAGGATCTCATCATTGCGCATACTATGTCATCCTTGGGTACCGTTTTCCCTATTTCATAGTCTGCTAGGGACCGGACGCTCACGTTTAAACGTTCTGCTGCCTGTTCCTGCGTCAGGCCTGCAACTTTTCTGGCAGTCTGATATATGTTTCCGCACGTTCTCTGCATGGTTTTTCCCTCCTTTCGCCTTTATAATAAAACTAACCTGGACAGTAAACGCCTCACCCCTTATATATGCCGGGCCGTCGTAGCCGGGTGGCCCCTTTGTTCTTTTTCATATTGGGCATATGAACCTTGACAATTTTATTTAGCGACACATATTTAAACGAGGTCCCTTTAGGCTTGTCCTTCTGGTTGTGCATTTAAAAGGGCGCATTCGCCCTTCATCAGGCTGTTTCTTTTTCCCGCTCCAGGATCTCTTCCCAAATCTCCCATCCAGCTTGGTGAAACTCATTAATGATGCGGTCTATCTCTTCCAGGGACTTGGGAACTGGCGCTATTATATGAACTGTTGTGTTACCGGATTTATATGTCTCAGCGTATTGCATGCCCCTCTACCCCCTTAATAAAATGTATGAGTGCCGGATTTTGTCCCATACATCTAAGCTGATTTATCTTTAGTGTTACATGCAGTCAACGCTTCGGGGAAAAAAATATAATCTTTATAGTTAAGATTATTTTTCTCACAAAAAACCATAAGCGCTCCTAAAAATTTAGCGCCAGCTTTACTGTTTTCTTTTGTAAGAGTCCTGTGTACATGTGCTACATTCAAATTAAGTTCCCTTGCAAACGCATTATAATTGCCATTACAGTACTCCTCCATTAGTTCTAATACCTTACTTTTTATAATATCCAATAGTTTCACCTCCATGATGATTGAAAGTCTATAGATATAAAAAACGGACACAAGGGACTAGCCCTCATGCCCGCTGCCGCTGGCGTTCGTCGGGGCGGCTTTCTCGCATTCCCGGACCGCCACCCATTGACTGTATGTAATATTTACTATAGTTAATACTATCACTATCATTACATGCAGTCAATACTTTTTTTGAAATCCTATTAATATTGTTTTAAATTTATTGATTGTAGTTAATAATTAAACTAAAATCTTTTACAAGAGGTGTTTTTATGGACAAGTTTGATAAAAAGAAATTCGCTGAGCTTTTAGAAAAAGCTAAAGGTGATCGTTCGATTAATCAGTATGCGTTGCATAGTGGTATAAGTGCTGCACATATTTCTAGACTATTAAGGGAAATGATTGATACTCCACCTAACCCCGACACTATCCGAAAGTTAACTGAAAAAGCGTATAATAGAATTACTTATCATGAATTAATGGTAGCAGCAGGACATTTTGATACAAAAAACATTGAAATTATTGAAACTCCTAGCGAAAAAAAGGTCATAAGATATGGTAAAGATGGAATAATAGAAGCAATAGAATCATGGGATTCGAGTCTAAAGCTTGATGGTAACAATTGTACTCAGATGGTTAAAGAAGTCAGCACCGTTCATTATCAACCAGAAAGGCTCATACGAATTCCTGTTTTAGGTGTAATACGAGCGGGAGAACCTATATTGGCTGAACAAAATATTATTGGGTACGAATACGCTGAAAAAGATGAATTAAACGGAGGAGAATATTTTTATCTTAAAGTGAAAGGCGATTCTATGAACCGGAGCAGAATCCAAGAAGGAGATTTGGTTCTTGTGCGCCGACAGAGTGATGTCAATAGTGGAGAGATAGCGGTTGTTATGGTAAATAGTGAAGAAGCAACGCTAAAAAGAGTTATTAAGGCAAATGACATGCTTATTTTACAGCCCGATTCATATAATATTGAGTATAAGCCAATAGTTTTTTCTAAAAAACAGATAGAAACTAATGAAATAAGGATTTTAGGCAAAGTAATCCATGCGAAGATAAAATTTTGAGGAGGGTTTGATATGTCAACCATTTCGCAAAAGATTTTAGTCGCCATCATGATTATCGTATTGACCGTATTGATTACTGCCTGCAGTGGATATGAAACAGCGGTTGAAGAAGTACAGAAACTTGTGGATGATGGCAAGTATGATGAGGCTTTGACAGCGCTTGAGAAACTCAAAGAGACATATAAGGCCAATAAGGAACTGAACCAAAAAATAGATGAAGTTCGAAATCTAATAAGCATTAAAAAATCTGATGAAACGTATAACCAAGCTGTGAAATTTTTGGAGAACGGTGATTATGTTAGTGCATACAATGCGTTTATGAAAGTCATCAAAGATGATGTAAAAAACTATGCATCCGCCCAGGCAAAGATGAATGAAATAGCCGACGCAGCTTTTAGACAATTAGTAAATTATGCGAAGACGGACGCAGAAAAGAAAATGTTTGATGCAGCTGCAAAATGGGCTAGGGACGCATTAGCTATTAAACCTGATGAAAATATTGAAAAGCTACTTGCCAAATATGAGGAAGAAGCCGAGAAAGCCGAAGTTGCTGCAAAAAGACAGCGCGCCATAGAAACCATGCAGACATATGAAAGGGGTACTGGTGATATAGGTATCGCCTGCATCACTAAGAAAACAACCAGATTTAATACTGGCTTTACTACCTACACAGCAAATAAAGGATATATATTCCTGCATGTAGGTCTGTCGGCCAAGAATTATGGAAATGATACTGTTCATGTCAATCCTACATTTGTAACAATATCCACGCCAGATGGCAGTACTTATAATCCGCATACTGAGACAACTTATTCGATGAACAACTATTTTGATGCTATAGACCTGTCGGCTGGCGGAAGCAGTGATGGCTGGCTCATATTTTGTGTGCCAGTGGAAGACGAATACACGTTGCATTATAACGGTCTGTTTGATAAGGTGGATAAAAAAATTATAGTGATGGAATAGCAGCTCTGGCTGCTTTATTTTTGTACTCTAGGGAGGGCAAAGAATGGACAAGGTAGTAATGTACTTAAGAAAATCCAGAGCAGACGAAGAAGCAGAGAAACGCGGGGAGGGTGAAACTTTATCAAAACATAAAAAAATTTTGTTAAAGGTTGCAAAAGAAATGAATTTGAATATAGTCCGCATACGGAAGGAAATAGTATCCGGAGAGAGCATCATTCATCGACCGGAGATGCTGGAGCTCCTGAAAGAGGTCGAAAACGGTGTATATGATGCCGTCCTATGCATGGACCTGGATAGACTTGGCCGTGGCAATATGCAAGAGCAGGGGCTTATTCTGGAGACATTCAAGAAGTCAAACACAAAGATAATAACCCCAAGAAAGACCTATGACTTGCATGATGAATTCGATGAAGAATACAGCGAATTTGAAGCCTTCATGGCTAGAAAAGAGCTGAAAATCATAAACCGCAGGCTTCAGAGGGGCAGAATTCGCTCCATTGAAGATGGCAACTATATCAGTCCCAATCCACCATACGGCTATGAGATTTATGAGGATGCCAATTGCAGGACACTGGTCCCGCATCCGGAGCAGGCACTGGTGGTAAAAATGATATTTGATTTGTATGTCAACCAGAGCATGGGGGGCAATAAGATAGCAAACAAATTAAACGAACTTGGCTATAAAACCCAGACCGGCAGAAAGTGGCTCGGTCATTCAGTGATAAACATAATTAAAAATGAGGTATACACCGGTAAGGTTACCTGGAAAAAAACCAAAAGCATTAAATCCAGCAAAGAAGATCAGAACAAAGAAGTTGAGCGGCTTCCTAGGAACGAATGGATCGTAGCTAACGGGAAACATGAGGCTTTAATCTCTGAAGCATTATTCCGTAAAGCGCAGGATATATTGAAAGGGAAATATCATGTGCCGTATAATACCCGGGTTACCAATCCGCTTGCAGGTATCCTTAAATGCAAAGTTTGCGGCGGGAATATGGTATATAGGACATATCTAAAAAGTGAACCGCATGTGATGTGCTACGCTAATTGTGGAAATAAGAGCTCCAAATTCAAATATGTTGAACAACGCATCATAGAAAGTCTGAACTCGTGGCTGGAGGATTATAAAGCCCAATGGGAAGAGCGTAAACCAAACAAGAATGAAAATAAAAGAAACAATCCTTCTTTGGAGGCCTACAGAAAAGCACTTTCAAATCTAGAAAACGAGTTACAGGAACTGAGCAAACAGAAGGATAGACTTCATGACCTACTGGAACGCGGCATATATGATGTCGATACTTATTTAGAACGGTCACAAAATATTGCTCAAAGGATAGATGATACGGAAAAGGCAATAAAAAATGCTAAAGTTGAGATAGAAAATGAGAACCGGAAGATTTCAGCCAGAAAGGAAATAATACCTTATGTTGAGCGAGTGCTAGACCTATATTACAAAACCAGCAGTGCTGAAAAAAAGAACAAATTGCTTAAATCTGTCCTTGAAAAAGTGGAGTATGTAAAGCGTAAGGATGAGCGCAACGATGAGTTCACAATATTCCTGTACCCCCGTCTGCCGAAGGAGAACCCCTACCGATAACCCGGTAGGGGTAATTCGTTATCATCCTGCAGTATAGGGTTAGCCTTTATCCATTTTGTTTTATCATGTGGATTATCGTCCTTGTCCAGTTCACGAATCATAACAAAATACTGCTCGTCTTGTATTTCGCCATCCAGTAT
>JABUEW010000199.1 GCA_013314855.1 Bacillota bacterium
ACGGCAAGCAGAAACAGGAAACATTTTTAATAAAAGTCCTTGACGTGATAAACATTGATTTTAGCGAGTTTTAAGGAAGAAAGGAGGGAGAAAATACTATGACAAATAATTTGCCAGAGACCAAAAAAGATGTAGAGGAACTATTACAAGAATTCCCGGAACTTCAACGATTCAATAACCGCATGAAAACGATAGAGGCCCTAGCGAAGGATGCAGAGAAGGAAACAGAACTTACACATATGGCAGACAGCTTTAAAACAGTTTTACGACTTCAGGAACAACTCTTTGCTGAAATTATCCGTGATGTAATTGATGAGTTTTTACAAAATTTTGAAGGAATGGCTGATAATTGTCAGGAATGGAAAGCAATTGCTGAAAAATTAGGAGCAGCTTTAAAAAAAGAGCGTGAGATAGCAGATAAGATCTTTGATAGCTTATGCGTACTTATGTTGGAGGACCCTCGGGGTACTTTTGAAAATATTATTTTGAGACAGGTTGAGCGCAGACAAAAAATTGAAAGCAGCGATGGCTGGGATAACTGGCAATGGGGATTGCATTTCCCGCTTATAGCACGTATCCGGATGGCATGGAAGCTTGTTTTTGGGAGGGAGGAAGGATATTCCAGAAATAGCTAATGAAGGAGGTGGTAATAAAGCTAACAAAAGAAGTAAGAGCTTTAAACAGGCTGAAAGAATGCAGACAATAGGACCAGAAACGAAAGACAGATAAACCGGGCATAATCAAAATATGGAGGTGATCTAAAATGCCCTGGACAGTTGAAGGTGTATTAAATGAATTGCAAAAAGAGAAAGGAGAGGTGGTTTAACAATGGCTACTTATACTATATCAAAAGATGATACTTTAAATACCATCATAAAAAAATTTAATATTAACCCAGAAGAACTTTTAAAAGCCAACAAAGGAGTAAAGTGGAAGGCAGGCGCGACAATAAACATCCCTGCTCCTAACTTTAGTCCTGACATAGACTATTCTATTGAAATAAACAAGTTGTTGCAGGAAAATCCTAACGCCGATGTATCTGCTTTAGTGGCTGCAAGGCGGGCAAAGATAGAATCAGACCCGACAAAGTATGGGCAGTTTATGCCTTCCCAATTAGAGTTTGAACAAAAATATTTAAAACCGATTACAGTAACAACACCAAGCACAAATATTGGTAATAGTATGCCTAATGCGCAAACGCCAGCCATAACACAGCCAAATAATATAACACAGACCGCAAACTCTTATAACATAACAGATTATATCAACGAGTACAAGGAAGCATTACGCAAATCACGGATAGCAGCACTTGACAAGGCAAGGCAGGGTGCATTGTCTACATTGAGAGCAGAGGAATCCGCTATTGCTCCGCAATATGCGGCATCCAGGCAGCAAGCAGTTGCATTGTCAGATTTGGGAGCAAAGAACTTTGCAGAGTACCTTGCAAAGAGAGGACTTAGGAGTAGTGGCGCAGCCTCACAAGGACAAATTGCCCAAAATGTTGCGTTGCAAAATATAATGGGCGAATTAAGCCGTGGCGAGACACAAGCTTTGTCTGACATAGCAAGAAGGCGTTCTGATATTGAAACCGGTTATCAAACTGATGTTGCCAATGTTCAAGCCGATATAGAGGCCTCTGTTTTGCCGCAATTAATACAACAACTAAATGCTGAACGGCAATATGCTTTACAGCAGCAGCAGTTAGCTGCACAGATAGCAGGATTGACAGGTATTTATGAAGGCAAACCAACGCTTGAAGCATTAAGATTGCTTACCGAACAACAGCAGAACGCAATAGAAAATGAGTTAGAACGTAAAAAGTTTGAAGAGCAAATAAGACAGTTTGAAAAGAATTTTACTGAGAGCCAGAAAAGATGGAACGAAGAATTTAAATTCAATCAACAGAAACAGACCTTTGAAGAAAGGCAGGCTGAAATAGAGAATGCAGTAAAGAACAAACAATTGAGTTTGCAAGAGGCACAATTACAACTTGCACACGATAAATTTATAGCAGAGAATGACCCAAATTCGATTGATAACAGATACAAACAGGCACAGATTGATGCATTGCAGGGCAAGGGCGGCTTAACATACAAGGACTATTTTTCAAGGGGTAATGAAATGCTTGATAAGATGTATTATGATAGTGCATCACAAACTTATGTTAAATTGTATACTCCTGAACAGGTTAAAAGTTGGGTGTTAGGTTTACCAATATCAATACAAGAGAAAGTTAACTTGCTTAATGATTTAGGCATACCAAAGTAAGGCGGTGATTATTAATGCCTTGGACAGTTAGAAAGAGGCTTCTCACGGAATGTTAGGACTGACTATTACATGAACGACATAAATCAAAATATGAAAGGAGGGAGAACATGAGCGAAATTGAGGAAACTACTGTAAAGGGAAAAAGCTTGACACGTAAGGACGAATATAAGTTATCACCGACTAGAGAAAAAATATTAGAAGCCATGGTTAACCCCGAATTCCTTGGACTTTCGATTACAGAGAAATGTCAGCGAATAGGTGTATCACGGGAAAGCTGGTACCAGGCTTTACGTGATGAAAAGTTTATGGAGTTAGTCGGAAAAACAAGCCTGGACTTGGTACGTGAAAAACTTGGAGAGATTTTGGCTTCATCAATAAAAACAGCGATAACATGCGGTAGTAGAGGTTATCAAGATAGGCGAATGCTATTGGAACTTGCAGGCCTATTACGGCCAGAAAATGAAGGCATTATTATTATCAACGTGAAAAATGAATGATTGGAAAGGGGGAATATTATGCGTAGAGTAGATGCAAAAGGGCTTACAGCAGAAGAAATACAAGAGGCTATTGATAGCATGTTACGCAACAAGGATAAAAGCCTTACGGAACTATACCGGGAAATGGAAGACGGTTATTTACAATTAGCAGAGTTAAGCCCTGAATTTGCTAAACGAATGCTTGAATGTATAAAGCAACATCATCCGGACTTACTACGACAATGTGATAAAGTATAACATGACAGCTTTAAAATACAGTATTCAAGCATGTTGCAACGTAAGTTTACTTTGGACTTTACTTGCAACTATGGGGGTACAGGGGGGCTATACCCTATCCCATTTTTTGACCGGGGGAGGGGGTATATATATATTCGCTATATACAGCGACGATATTTTTCAATATTCCATGGGAAATATTGTAAAAAATAAGGAGAGGGAAAAGTTTTAAACGAGCCTTACGAATTGAACAGTACGAATCAAATATTTATCCAAAAGGAGTGATTGTAATGGACGATAAAAATTTACATTGTCCTTTGTGCGGCAATAAACTACTGATTGGCAAAACACGAACCACATCTGAGGTTGGGACTACTGATATTTTTTTAAGCCTGTATATGTATTGTGGGAATTCAGAATGTGAGAATTGCGGCAAGCTTATTACAACCGTTAAGCATAAGGCTAATTGAATTGAAAGGAGGATAAAGCAGATATGAGCGAATCCAATAAAAAAGTATGTTCTGCCTGTGGAAGGGATTTGTGGCGAAGAAGCGCAAAGTTAGAAAGTCCGATAGATGCAGCAGAGGTATATATTTTAGAGAAACTTTACTGTAATAATCCCAAATGTGTTATGTTTCGTAAGACAATAAATATGAAATCACTTTGGGTTGATAAGGAGGATTGAACAAATGGCATACAGGGTAAAAATTTTTCCAGATACAGAAGGGAACTATAGAACTGGATGGAGTAGTACAGAACTTGAGGCCGAAATCAATACTTTTCTTAAAACAATACCCGATGGAAGCCTTGTATCTATCTCATATAATTCAGCCTTTGCAATTAATGCGTTCAGCAATTCAAGCAAATTATTTCAATCTGCAATAGTTGTTTATAAAATATAATACTTTGTTCTCCATCAAGGAGGTGTTTTTGAATGGTACAAATAAACAATAATTATTATATCAAATTTGAGGACAAAAATTTTACCTTACTCAAACAAATAGGCTTGCGCAAGAATGGCAGGCCAAAATATAAAATAATAGGCTATTTTGGCAGTTTAGAGCCACTTTTTAATGCTTTGTTCAAGATGCTTGTTTTAGATGCAGTACCTTCTAATTAATTGATAGGATTGATTGAACTGAAGGAAATATTTTTAGAGGCAAAAGCGGAAATTAGGGAAAAGTTAGCCGAACTAACAAATGTATGTGTATAAAGCGATTAAAGGCTGGTTAAGCATGTCTTTTCGTCCTGGAAATATATAAAATCAAGTATCCTTAAACCAGCCTTAAACACTTCGTTATATTGTTCAATGAAATCTCAAACGGGTGGGATGCCGCATCGAGGTTTGATGAGGATGAAAAGAATACCGTCGTTATTGCCGACACCCCTGGCGGAAACAGCAAATAACCTTGTTTTGACTTTTTAACAATTATGGTAAAAAGACCTTTACCACAATTTTGGGAAAAAGTTTTTATGCAACCCTATAAAAAAATCTTTACATGGTATTGACAAACAAAAATTAATTATGATATTATAAAGACGAATAAAGATTAATTAAGATAATTTAAAAGGCGGTGATAATTATTGAGTGATGAACTTCTGACAAAGTCAGAAATGGCAAAATACTTAAGAGTTTCAGAAATAACACTTGACCGATGGAGAAAGGAGGGATTACCGTCAATCAAATTTAAGCGGAAGGTTTTGTTTA
>JABUEW010000200.1 GCA_013314855.1 Bacillota bacterium
AATTTTCTTATCCTTGCTATATACACCTGTTTCCATATTTTTATTATAACATGCTGCTCTTAAAAAAACCAGCCCTTTTTTAAAATATGCTCTATTGCTGTATAAAAAATTTTATGAAGAGGCCCTTTTGAATATCAGATTCAAAATATGTTTGTTGTAAGTTTTGATGAGTTCAATGGATATTTCCACAAGAAAATTAACGAAGAAGATTATATTATAACTTATACGATATTCAAAGAAAACTTCACCTTACGAAAATTATCAGATGAAATGAAAGAGCGTCTAATGTATAATACAAGTACTTATTGCTTGAATTTTAAAAATAAGGTGTTATGTTAGAAAATTTATTCCTTATCCTGCCGTATATTGTAATCCATTTTATTTTTTAGCAAATTCAATACCTGTAAACTTGTTTCAACAATTTTTTCACCTGCAGCTTCATCCAGGTAACTGTTCCCGGGAAGTTTTCTTACCTCATATCCTCCCTCTTTAAATGCCTGGCTGGTAGGTATATAACCTGCATATCCGTTGGTTAGTTCGGATACCATTGTATATTTAAACGGCGAGTTGTGCTTTATTTTAATTCCAAGCTCTGTAAACATTTCTCCGGGATTTGTGACAATTGCTATATTATCTCCAAGTTTTAAAGCATGTATGTCTAGTTCATGGACAGCAGGTTTCCGGTTGGAAAACATAAGTCTTGCTTTCCTATATATGTTAAAGAAATATTCACTCTCACCCGCTTCACCAAAAGTCATATCACTCTTTCCATCATATTCGCAGAATGGTCTTTCTGGGATAATTAGTTTTCTGCTGGCTATGCCAACACAATCAATGTCCTGATATTCCATTACAGCATCAATTTCCAGTACAGAACCTGCCAGGCCTCTTCCAATTTTTTTATAGAGTCCAGGGTTATTTCTTTCTGGGCTTTTATAGTCAATCCAATTAACATCGCCACAAGCTCCTGCTAGAAATAAAACCACTAAGTCATCCCCATAAACTTTCCTTAAAATGTCCCCCATCTGTCCTGCAAGATCTGCGCTTATGCCTCCAATATTTGCATTATTATGAAGAGCGTAATTTACAATGAATGCCACAGGCTCCCCATAGGCGTCTTCTATTTTTAGCACAATCAATTCAGGGTCCGTAACTCCCTCTGAAATGCAGTCTTTAAGGAACTCTGTGTTCACCCAGTTCATCACTATAGAACCATCGGGTTTCTTGAGTCTTCTGTTAAATACATGGTTCTCATTTTTCCCTTTACCTGCACCTATTTTCACAGGTTGTATTCTCTGTGCGGCCATGCATATAGCTGTAACAACCTGTCGCTTGAATACTTCCACATATTCCGTCCATGCCTGATACTCCCCTAACAGATCATCCCTCAGTGTCGGGCCTAAGTGCGTGTGTGTAGCGGCAATAAGAATGTTGTTTTGCGGTATATCGCAGCTTGCTTCTACTTCCTTGATAATATCTGCAAAAATCTCTCCTGGAATATAGCAAACATCAACAGAAACAACAGCTGCCTTTTCTTTACCATCACAGAAGACAACCGAATTTGCATACAAATTGTCTTTAATTTCACGGGCTACTACCTTTCCCAAGCTTCCTTCCAAACAAATTCCCAGAGGCGGTGTAATATTTGTCCTGTAGGTTCCTGCTTTTATTTTCGCTTCCATATTCTCCATATTCTCCATCTTCGTTTACTTTTATTGCATTTTTCTGACTTCTTTAAAATTTATAATCAACCTTAACTTTACTTCCCTTTTCTACCGATTCTACAACTGCAAGACAAACAGCAACAGTAGCAGCCCCTTGTTTTCCGTCTGTTAGTACAGACTTACCATTTAATATAATATCAGCAAACTCTTCAATTTCGCCAAAGGTATTATGAGTGCTAATAGGCACTGGATATATCAATCCTATTTCCTGCTCTCTTATATCGTGAAAAACCCTGCCTTCTTTTGAAATAGACTTTTTATATATAGTAATATAGGGAGACGTGTTGTCTGCTATAATGGTGCCTTTGTCTCCATAAAAAGCGGACCTCATGGTATAATTTCGCTTGCAGCCTATAGAAACGAATACTTTACCGATAACATCTAGGGGAAAGCGCATTATGGCAACCGTACAATCATCAACCGGCCAGTCCTTTAGAACCTTTCTATTGGCATATGCGGTCACCTCAAGCGGGTCTCCGGCAATCCATCTCAATAAGTCGACCGCATGGCATCCTCCCCCCAAAAAAGGATGCCTTAGCTTCACCGGATCTTTGCGCCAATTACCTACGCCTGGAATTTCGGTATAATCATGTGCATACTCCGATTCTACATAAAAAAGCTCACCTATTTGTCCTTCATCAATCAGCTTTTTTGCAAGCTTGAATGCCGGGGCATAGCGGCATATCTGGCCTATCATTAGTTTTTTCCCGCTTCTTTCAGAAGCTTCTATCATAACCCTGCACTCTCCCAGTGTAAGAGCCATTGGCTTTTCGCATAGTACATGCTTTCCCGCTTCCAGAGATTTTACCGTTTGTTCAGCATGAAGCTGGTCAGGTGTTGCCACAATAACTACATCAATATCTGGTCGTTCAAGCATTTGTCTGTAGTCTACGTAATAACTCTCAATTTCAAAATCCGCTGCAGCCTGTTTAGCCTTTTCAGCATCAATATCGCACACTGCCCTGAGTTCAGTATTGATGTTCATTTTTATACTTTTCATGTGTTCCCTTACCATTACACTTGCCGAAATAACTCCAAATCCTAGTTTTTGTATATAAATATCTTTCATGCCGTATCCCTTTCTTTTTTTTTAAACATGTTTTAAAATTGATGCTTTTAACTTAACGCTAATCATCTTCAACATTAATTCTATATGTTGTACTCGGCGAGTCGATGCTTTCTCCGGTCACATTTGCCACTCTCATCACAACGCTATTATAAGGTACAGGTAAATACCACTCAAGTCTGACAAAATCAAGCCCGGTTTTTTCCAATGTAGCCGTCGATGTTGTCGTATTCCTGTGTGTTGGTACCAGTTTTCCCGCAGCCTGTCAGCAATATTAAGAGTACAAATAAGGCTGCGACTGCAAGACATGTGTGCTTTCGTAAAAAATTCCTTTTCATTTTTAAAACCTCCTACTATGCTGTAATATGCTTTCTTACTGAGTTCCATTGATTACTTGCACTTTTTGTCCTTAAAGTAGCTAAATACTGGCCTCCTGACCTGTTCCATAGCATTTTTGCCTGCCTCAATCTCTGTTGGATTACACTCTTGTGCTCGCTTTCAATTGCATCACTTCCAATAAGATAACCTTTTTTGTACTTTGGATAATTTACACATCCTCTAGTGAGTAGTCGGCCTTCCCGATGTTATAAAATTTACGAGGCTCAATCACTTGCCTCTGCAGGCTTCAGGCCTATTTCCTAACTGTCTACGCTTAAACATTGCAAGCAATTGCAATGCTCCAAGACTTGCTACTGGTATCTTGACTTAAGATTTGCCAGGTGGGATTTCCACCACCTGCTAAACTATATGTTCTTTCCCAGTCGCACCATAAAATGATTACATTACCTTCAATATTCTTCGCATCGTGCTAGATTTTACAATTATTATTTAAAACAAAAAGGCCTATTGAATATATTCTTTTCTAGGCCTTTTATCTTTTTGCACCATGCGAAAAGTCTACTATTTTTATTGTTGTATATATTTTTCTATTATACTGCTATCTTTGCTTAATAGTTCTAAAAGCCTTTGTGACGGACCTTGGGGAATATTTATACCGGCTTCCCATGCTTCAATAGTTTTTTTTGATACTCCCATTATATTTGCAAATGATGTTTGAGTTAAATTTAATTTTTGTCGTATTTCTTTTATCTCTTTTCCTTGATACTGTGGCAAAGGCTTAATTACATGTCTTTTAGCACCTGTTTGCAAGCCTTTTGTGTAGTCTAGAGCTTCTTTTAAGCCTTGCATCAAATCATTATATACGCTCATTATTATTCAGCTCCTTTTTTATCATTTCAATTATTTCGTTTAAGTTGTTAGTTTCTGTTGGACTTAGTTTTATCTTTTGATTCTTACTATATGCTGCTAGCAGATATATCTTATTAAATTTGGGAAAGTGTATGTATATTACTCTAATCCCACCTCTTTTACCCTTATGTTTAGCAGCCCATCTTAGCTTTCTTATCCCTTTTGTGCCTGGGATAACATCTCCTTTGTTGGGATTTTCGCTTAAGTATTTTTGAAGCAGCAGCAAGTCATCTTCATCAAGCCCGCAAAGCCGCCAATGGTTTTGAAATATCGATAGTTCGATAAATTCTTTAAATTCTTGAGACATACCTATCATCCCTGCCTTTTTATACTACCCTATTGAATAGGGTTTGTCAAGTATTTTTTCTCTTACTTGTGGCCAGTTTTAAGAAATAAAAGAAAAATGGAGAATGTTATTATAGTTTTTTAAGATTGGCCAGTTTTTTGTAAAAAATAAAAAGGTCCAGAAGATATAATTTTCTCTAGGCCTTTTATTCTTTTTATAACCTAGTATCTTAAGAGAGATACTTTAATAATCTACTCTTATATTTTTCATTATATATTTAATTTTTTATTTTTGCAAGAGCATTAT
>JABUEW010000201.1 GCA_013314855.1 Bacillota bacterium
AGAGGGCGGAAGGCAGATTCAGCTTTTTCAGGTTCAACAGCAAATAGTTTGTTGAACTGAGGAATATAACTTCTAAAGAAGATATTAGCTTCATCTACAGTAGTTATACCAGCAATATTAAATTCTATAGGGAGTCTGCTTTGGAGTGTTTCAAAAAGTCTTTCCACGCGGCCTTTCGCTTAGGTTGTCAACTACTCGACGTGAGTACGGTATAAGAAAATTTAAAGTAACACATCAGTTTAGTCCACTTTTTGGAAAAGAGTTTGAACTTATTGAAAGGAAGTTAACATGGGGTGAGGACAGGTTACTATATATTGATGACAAAGGTGAAATGTACCTCATGCCTGCATCCTGGACAGATGTTTGCGATCCTGACCCTTTTATTGTAGTCTCTAATGGAAGAAGCGACTTCAAGTATGACGACCTATTAGAGTTATCTAGAATAATAAAAGGCATACAAAATCAAGGCTAAACTGTTAACTAAATTATGGCACATTGTAAACAAAAATATGTCATCTGATTTTATAGTACAAGTTGTCAAAATTACATGTTGCAAACAAGTACGGAGAATAGTACACTTGCGAAATATTGAAAATATGCATTGACATTATTAATATATGATGCTATAATTTAATTAACACTACATGCGAGGTGATTTTATGGCGAAGAAAAATCCTTATGATGAAAAATTAAAAGTATTGGACGAGAATAATACACTGAACAAAAATGCTGATAAAGTTAAAGATGTACTTTTTCAGAATAACCCTTTTTTTGATAAACGGGATATTGTACAGGTTAAGTATGAAATGCTACGCGCAGTCGAAAAAAATGGGAGACCAGTTTCTGAAACTGCAAAAACATTTGGGTTTTCCCGGGTATCATTCTACAAGATACAGCAAGCTTTCAAAAACAGCGGATTTTTGGGACTTTTGCCTAAGAAACGAGGTCCGCATGGTGCTCACAAGCTTACTGACACGACTATGGAAATTATTTATGAAATAATAAGGGATAATCCTGATATCGGGAAAGATAAAATTGTAGAGATTCTTAGCTCCCATGGAGTAAATGTCCATAAAAGAAGCATACAAAGGGTTCTTGCCGGTGATAAAAAAAAACACTATAAAACGAAGTGAACCTGAAAAACCTTCTCACCAGGTGTTGCAATATTATGAAGAACTCCGTTCTTATGCTCTTGGACAAAGCACAGCATTTATAATACCGTTAGGACTTGATTTGTTTATGAAAAAGGGATTAAAAGCATGGGCGATTGCCTGGTCGGAATACAGCACAACTTCGGCAACAGTTAAAAATAGTGAGGTTGATATAATACCCCAGGCTATACAGCCGGAAATAACTATACTGATAGCCAATATGATTTTAAGCCGGGAAAGAGTATTGGATATTTAAAATCATAAAAAATCTTTATGGGGTTAATGAATTAACCGTCACTTTTACAAATTAAAATGATACTGATTACAAGAGGGGGATTAAAAAATGGCTACTCAGAAAATAAAAGTGACTCACCTGTCACGAAATGCATACCTTTACATAAGACAATCAACACTAAGACAGGTCTACGAGAATACCGAAAGTACAAAACGGCAGTATGCTCTAAAACAGCAGGCAGTTTCTCTTGGTTGGACTTTAGAAAGCATAATTACTATAGACAGTGATCTGGGACAGTCAGGGGTTACAACTGCGGAAAGGACAGGTTTTCAGAAACTTGTTGCTGAAGTTGGCATGGGACACGCAGGAATAGTTATAGGACTTGAGGTATCCAGACTATCGAGAAGTTCAACAGACTGGAGCCGTCTTTTGGAGATATGCGCAATAACCGATACGTTGATAATGGATGAAGATGGCGTATACGATACAAATGATTTTAATGACAGACTCCTTCTCGGTCTGAAAGGAACTATGAGTGAGGCGGAATTACATTTCTTACAGGCGAGAATGAGAGGAGGGCTGATGAATAAGGCAAAAAGGGGGGAGCTAAGGATTTCTTTGCCTATTGGGTATATATACAATGATAACGGCCAGATTGTATTTGACCCGGATGTACAGGTAAGGCAGGCAATAAATCTTTTTTTCCAGACGTTTCGAAGGGTTGGCTCTGTATGGGGGACTGTAAGGGAATTTAATAAGCAAGGCTTTAAATTCCCGTTAAGAGCGCATAAAGGCTTTAAAAAGGGAGAACTCCAATGGGTCCAGTTGGTAAATAGCACAACGCTCCGGATATTGCATAACCCTATGTATGCCGGAATATACTGTTATGGTAGAACCCAGGTACAAAGGACTATACATGGCAAAAAGACTCTTAAGATGGAAAAGGAAGATTGGCACACGTTTATACCCGGTTCACATCCCGGGTACATTACGATTGAAGACTATGAAAGAAATCTGAAGATACTTTACGATAATGCACACCCAAGAGGTGAAGATGGACGGAAGTCCCCTCCAAGAGAAGGCCCTGCACTGCTTCAGGGTATTGTTATCTGTGGAAATTGTGGTAAAAAGATGACTGTACAATACCATGATGAAAGGTCAAAGCTTATCCCTATATATGTTTGCCAGAAACGATGTATTGAATACGGGGACAAGATATGTCAAACAGTAAAAGGTGATATTATAGACAGGGAAATAAGCAAAATGTTGATTGAAATGGTTACTCCCCTTGCGGTAGAAGCTTCCCTTGAAGTCCAAAAAGAACTGAACTTGAGGAAACTTGAGGTTGACAGGTATTACAAGCAACAGGTGGAGAGAGCAAGATATGAGATGGAACTTGCCAGACGCAGGTATATGAATGTCGATCCTGATAACCGGTTGGTCGCCGTTGAGCTTGAAGCAGAATGGAACAAAAAACTTAGAGAAATGGAACAAGCACAGGAAGTTTATGAAAAGCAATGCCAGACGCAAGTACAAGCAGTTAATGAAGACATAAGGTCTGACATGCTGGATATGGTTGCAAAATTTCCTGAAATATGGAATAATAGAAGTGTTCCAAACAGGGAGAAAAAAAGAATAGTCCGGTGCCTGATCGAAGATGTGACTATTCAAAGTATCAATGAAATTATATTGAGCATACGGTTTAAAGGAGGAACAAGCAAGGTTATTAATATTCCAAAGCCTCCGCATATTTGGAAAACATGGGTTACCAGTCCTGATGTAATTAAAGGGATCGATTACTTAACGGATTATTGTACTTCAGGCGAAGTGGCTGATATTCTTAATGAAAAAGGGGTAAAATCCGGGCAAGGAAAGAAATTTAGTAGTAGAATTGTAGAAAGAATTATCCGTAATTACAATCTTAAAAACAGGTATACGAGATTAAGAGAATCCGGATTGTTGACTTTGCCTGAAAAAATGGCGGAACTTGGAGTTTCACAAAGGGAGATTCAAAGATTGCGGGAAAACGGACAATTAAATTATCATAGATATTGTGGCAGACTAAACTATCTATATGAACCGGAACGTTTTTAAAGCTAAAATAATATACACCGTTTTGTACGGTGAGAAAGAGGTGCAGTATGAAACCTAACCTTTCGCCTGTGGCGACCTTGCAGAAATAATTGTAATACCAAGCTCCCTTATAGCCCTACCGAACTGTGTATCATTGCAAATCTTGCCCTCAAGTTGATCTTCAATGGTAAGCTTGGATGCTTTCGTAGAAAGAAAAATAGCATGTCTGTCGCAATATATGCTGACAGGAATTCCATAATTGATAAGCATTTGCCTGGTCGTTTCAAAATATCCTTGCAAGCATTCATTTTTTGTCATGTAAAGTCCTACAATTTCGCTAGTGGCGTCATCTATGGCTGCATGAAGAGAATACATAATACCGTCTCCAAACCAATCAAACGGCGTTGCATCCATCTGGATTAAAAGCCCTTTTTGTGCTTTCCTCTTACGACGGCGGTGAGGTTTGAAACGTCTCCGCTTTTTAGGACTTTGAATACCTGCACTATTTAGTATCTCATAAAGAGGAGCATAACTTATCTTTATGTTTTCAAACCTCTCAAGAAGTTCCTGGAAGTGCTTAAAATTAGCCTCCCTGTATTTGTTTGAAAGCTTTAAAGTAATAATAGTTTGCTTTACACTATCAGGTATAGCATGAGCAGGTTTGCGGCCTTGATTTTTGTGTATAAGAGCTGCGGCCCCGTTTTCTTTCACTCCTTTCTTCAGGCGTATTACCTGGCGCACGCTAAGGCCCAAATGCTCTGCTGCTTCCCTAACAGTCATACTGCCCTCTATAGTTTTCTCGATGACAGTATACCTTTTTAGTTGCTCTTGTGACATCAGATAATTCACCTTACCTTTCATAGTGACATTTTATCAAAATAATTAACAAGGTGACATTATCACAAAATAAACACATAAATTTACCCAGAGATGAAGCACGAATTTAAAAGAAAGAGAAAACAAGAGTTATAGAGAGTAGCAAAAAAATATTTTCGCAAAACCGAGTTGGACACGTACAAGATTAGTATTGTATAGTAGACTTGGGGGAGGTAGGTAATCAAGTCATGAACAATACTAATAGAACATTTTCAGGTAGGACATTTAGTCCTGAAGATATAGAAATGATAAAAT
>JABUEW010000202.1 GCA_013314855.1 Bacillota bacterium
TTAAGCTCGAGTAATCTTCTTCATCTTCAAAAATGTTTTGCCGATTTATGCCCCTTATCATAATATGATAAATTCCGGTTTCACTTTTTTCTCTAGCCTGTCTGGGCACTGACATCACCCCCAACCCAATTTACCTTAGATTGGTAATGTTGTCAACAACCCCGTCCCCTTGACACGAAACGTCCCCTTGACACGAAAACCAATCTAGAATAGTTATTGAAAAGGAGTTAAAACAAGCTGAATTGGAGTTAGACCGTATTTACAATACTCTTACTCAGCTTCAACCAAATGAACAAGCCAAAGAACTACTCCGAATTTATTCAGAAGTCCATTATTCTTATATATCAGCTTCTGATAATCTGCGCTATAACCAAGGCTTTAGGGATTGCTTGAGACTAATATTTACCTTTCTAATGATGCCGGAATAGCTAACAGTATCAAAAGAACAGTCCGAGACCACTGAAAAAGTCTGATAAAAGCACAAAAAGCATACCCGCTCATAGTACAATTTAGTTGCGAAGCCAATCACACCTGAGCATTCCAGGGAAGAAATGTTGTCAACAACCCCGTCCCCTTGACATTTATGACATTTATGAGGGACAAAAAGGATTATGTCCCCATGGGCTAACCATTTTTATATTTTTGCTTGACTTAAGATAGCTGGTCTTGGCATGGACTTACTTTGATTGAACATCCGCTACTAAGATACCTATTATTCTGTTCAATATTTCTGCTTCATTTTTTTGAAAATAAACTCTTATATAAGCAACCACTTGGTTATTTACAATTAAATTCGAACCTTTTAGGGCCGGAACAATACTAAACGCCTTTATTTCGCTTAAAGGAAACTTGCCTGTCTTCATTACTCCATTACGTTTGTTTTTTAGTCTGTAAAAAATATTCTGATCAGTAACTAATATTCCTATTTTTCCCGACCTAAAGAAAGTATCGTCCAATAAAATCAGCGGTATTTCTATATCGGGATTTATATGTGCATATAATCTGCGAGAATTATTTATTTTCCTAATAGGTATTAGTTTTCCATAATCAAACGTAAAATAAGGTGGTGGATTTTTTTCAAAGAAGTCATTCATTATTGTGATGAGTCTTTCATTTCCCAGATCAATCATCCTCCTTTATAGTCAGCATCATTTATTAAGAACCCCTAACGCCTTGGAAATTTGGACTCTCAGATTGTGATTATAAACGTCTTTTTGTGTATTTAATAAGTTTTTTTATCAACATGGACAGAAACGAATATCGAGTCTCATTGTCTTTTTGCTCCGTTTTCACAGTAACCTACAAACCAATTTCCTACTTCATAGGCAAAACCACCAGGAGTATTCGGAGGTGGCGATGCCCCTTTCCCGTAGTAACTCCCAGCAATATCAGCAGCGTTTTCAAGGCATTGCATGGCTTTGTAACCATATCTATATCCATATGACATAACTACTGAACCGGCCTCAACTAAAACATCCCCTGCTAGAACTTCAGTGCCTCCAATTGCAACCACAACTTCTGCACCAGCTAATGCAAAAGCACCGGGAACTGCTACAGCTAGCTGTACTCCTGGACTTTGCCTTTCAAACCATTTATACGGGCGAGAATTATATATTGAATCGCTTATACTGTTTGATCCTGATATACCACCACTTTCTGCGATATAAACATCGTTTTCATAACCACAAACTGTAGACGCAGAACTTAATATCCTATTTCCAAAATATGAGATATACCTAGATACAATTGATGATCCCGTCCGAGAAGGTCTTGTTTGAGCTGCCGCCGCTCTAGCTGCCTCAATGCGAATGCATTCGCTGGTAAACGCCTTTTCCAACGCGGTAAGCCTAAATATCTCAGCTTTTTGATTGACTGCTAGGTCATTATTCATACTTTTTACGATATCGTACCTGCTCCAGCCCGCCTTTGTGGTAGGAGCAGAATATGATATTTCACCTGGATCAGGAGCAATGTAGTAGGTTACAGAACCATTAGGCCAATAGACCGGTGAACCGATGGGCTGTGGATCGCTGGGTATCCAAACATTTGGATCGGTTGATATATTGTAGCAAACCTGCCCTCCGGTTAAGTATTTTTGACTGCTTGATCCTTTACTTGAGCCGCTTGATCCTTTACTCGAGCTGTTTGAGCTACTACTTGTTCCGCTGCTGCTCGAAGGATTCTCGCCCGGATCGGGAGGAACATTGAAATGACCGGAGGGATCAATTCGATTTACAGGATTATTGGAACAGTAGGCATAATAATTTAACTCTTGTATTCCTTTTAAACTGTCCTCAGATGTAAACCTTCTGGTATCCGGATCATAATACCTTGCTCGCAAATAATAATTGCCACTGCTCGAATCATAATACTCCCCCGAGTAGCGGAAGGGGTTGTCGATCTTCTGGGTTTCATTGCGCCATAGCTCTGTACTCACATCGCCCCCGTATGCTTTTACCGGTGCTGTTTCCTCCCGCCCATAGGGATCGTATTCATAATCCTTAACAACCCAGCCCTTTTCATTTAGCAGTTTGGCCACATCTCCGTGAGCGTTGTGGAGATAATACAGGTTTTCTTCGTTGGATTCACGGTAGATTAGCCGTAAACCCCGGATGTTTTTTGCGCCAACTTTTAAGTCCTTATCGCTTTCCAAAACTATGCTGCCGCGATCATAAATATAATTTACGGCGCGGTCCGTAAAGTCCTTTTTAGTGCGCAGCCCCTGGGCGTTGTAGGTATAGTCAATGTACTGTCCGTTGGGATCTTGCACCCGCTGCAGCTGGTTAAAACCATTGTACCAGAAATTGGTGGCACTGCTGGAAATCAAGTCCCCGTTTTCTTTATTGACTTCTTCTTTATATACTTGATTGCCTTCCTCATCATAGTCAAACCGTAATTGTTTTAAGGTTTGGCCGCAGGCTGTTTCACTTAGCATCAGGCGGCTGTTGCGGTCATAAGTGAAGTTGGTCTGTTCAATTTGACCTCCTTTTATCTGGGCTATTTCGCGAATATTGTTCAAGTCGTCATATTCGTAATTCTGGGTTAAATCACCAGGCAGCTCGGCTACCTTTAACCTGGATAAAGCGTCATAATAGTATCTGCTGGTATCGGAGCCTTCATCTTTTTGCACCTGATTTCCACGCAGATCATACTTGTACTTGTAGTTGGCAACTATCTCACCTGCGTCAAAGTGGCGCAGGCTTTTCAAATTACCCGAGGGATAATATGAGTATTCTGATTTGATGCCTGTAACACCGTTTGACTCGTTAGTTAAGCGCCCGGTTTGATCGTACTGGTACTTAAACCATTTGCCATTATCGTTGACTGCCGTCATCCGTCCGACGCGGTCATATTCGTATTTCAAATCGATTTGGTTTAATCCGCCCTGCATGATTCGCATTTCGGTGAGCCTGTCAGCGCTGTCATAGGTGTAGTTTTTTCTGAATCCATTTCCGTAGTTTGTATATATAAGCCGTCCCAGATCATCATATTCGTACTGGGTAGCACCGGATGCGTCAGTGACTTCTTTTCAGGTTGCCTACTTAATCATAGGTCTTGTTGACTAAGGTCTTCTTCCCATCCTAGAATGTCAAGGGGACGGGAATGTTGACAACCTTAATGGTAAAGCTGTTCTTATACCCTGCAAAGTCAGGTAATCCCGGTGCTTTAACGACGAAGGCCGAATCCCTTGTAGAACTCGGCCATCTTACTTTCTTAATTGTGTTCAAGAAGAAAAGTTGTCAACAACCCCGTCCCCTTGACATGTGAAAAGAAAAAAAAACTGGTTAGTTAGAATGAATAAAGATTTGCAGTCTGAAAAAATAGAGGAGGAAATCACGATGAGGAATTTGCTCATTGAGTTTTCTAATCAAGTTGATAAAAACCAATCTAGAATAATTATTGAAAAGGAGTTAAAACAAGCTGAATTGGAGTTAGACCGTATTTACAATACTCTTACTCAGCTTCAACCAAATGAACAAGCCAAAGAATTACTTAGAATTTATTCAGAAGTCCATTATTCTTATATATCAGCTTCTGATAATCTGCGCTATAACCAGGGCTTTAGGGATTGCTTAAGGCTAATTTTTACCTTTCTAATGATGCCGGAATAGCTAACAGCATATGAGGCATTGCTTCCCTCTCCTTTATACGCCAGGAATCACGATCCCTAGACTATCTCATTGCCCGCCACAAGTGTCAAAAGAACCGTCTCCTCGTGTTACTTTGATTGGTAATGTTGTCAACAACCCCGTCCCCTTGACATTTTAGGTAAAGCTGTTCTTACGCCCGGCAAAGTCCGTTACCTGGGTAGCCCCGGTGCTTTAAAGACGAAGGCCGAATCCCTCGCAGAACTCGGCCATTTTACTTTCTCAATTGTGTACAGGAAGAATTGTTGTCAACAACCCCGTCCCCTTGACATTCGAGAGTTGTGCCGTAATTGTTCCAGGCGAAGTGAATGCATGAGTAAGAGCAAGCGGATAGCGAGGGTAATGAGAGTCAGCGTGAATACACCGGAGTTGTATGAGTACAGTCAGAGAGCAAAAACCCC
>JABUEW010000203.1 GCA_013314855.1 Bacillota bacterium
TCAAGTTTCATTTAACCTCACTCCTTTGTTGGTTTTTGGTTGGATTAAATTAATTTTTTTTCCACTCGGAGTGAGGTTCCTTTTTTCTTTGGGGCAAGTTGTTATCCCAAAATAATTTTACTCAATGAGAGGCGATAAGCGCCCCTGTATCGCGCTCCCATTCCATTCCCTCAGGAACTTACGTTTTTTGCGTTAGCCAGCAGGGAGTGCTCGCTTACCGGTCTATAGAATCGAAAGACTGCGCTGGCTCTACCCGCCGCCTCTACCGGAGCCCGTATTTCGGAGCGGGGTTTTCCCCAGTCACGGTCTTCACTGCGGTTAATGCCGTCTTCACCGGTCCCGTTGCAGTTGGCGTAGGAAGCGGCACAGGAGCTACCGCCTTTGTCTGGGCGCAAAAGAATAGAGAAAGCAAATTTGCCCTTTATGCTACTGCCGACGCCGGTGCCACCTGGCACAAGGTTACGGGTACCGAGACAAGAAATCCCTGTTCCCCGTACCGGGTAATCCCGGATATCCTGAATCCCGCAAAAGCTTATCTTTTCCCGGTTCCTCCGGGACAAGCCGCTATTTCCCTGCGTCACTTCTGGGAAACGCGGGATGGCGGCCGCGCGTGGCAGCCGCGTTCCTTACCGGGGAAGATTCCATCGGCAGATGGTTTTTTCTTTGACCCCACAGATCTGAGAAAAATCTGGGTGTGGTGCAGCTCGATGGGGAACTGGACAGGAGTCCAATATTCGGAAGACGGCGGCTTAACCTGGCAGCCACTCGAAATACCGGCAGAAAACCGCATCCACGGAGCGCTCATCAATCCTTTCACAGACGAACTGATAGTCACCGGCCGGCAGGTAATCTCCCGGTTGCATAAAGGCAAAGGGGAAGACCTGCGCAGGAAGTGTGGCATTTTAGAAAGAACTGATTTTGTGGCCGGACCGCCCATCTTGAACCCCCGGCAGAAAGAGGTACTCATTCCGGTATTTACGTACGAGAAAGGAACGGTAGCGGGCACGGTATACTCCTGCCGCTCCGGTGAAGAAGAAAAAATCGCCGTTATCCCGCCGATACAAGGAGAGCCAGTATATGCCTTCCTTTCGGAAGGTAAGTTTTACCTCTCCTTTGTGAACTTCAAGGGGCCGGGCCAAGTGTTAGAATATGAGCTTCCGCAGGAAACTGCATCATACCTGTGGCTTGCAGCCGGCGTAGGCGCTGTCTTGCTCTGCGGCGCGCTCCTTCTCTGTCGGAAACGGGGGGTTAAAAAGCGAATGCAGAATTAGTTACAACGGTTATTTTTTATGCAGGCAAAACTCGTTCGTGCACTATATAACCCGTTTGCGCCGCCTTTTGACCCGTTTGGGAAGATCAGGCAGGAATACGTCTTTCCGCGTCTAAAGGGATCTTCAGCACCGATTTCCGGGAAGTGAGAAGTATGCTCAAAACGGTCAAGACAAATCTCCTGCGGTTCGCATCAGCCTTGCTCCTGCTCGTAGCAGCGACGGGAGCAAGCACACTTTGCTGGTTCCACTGGTATCAGCCGAAATTGCCGGGAAAGGAATAACTGATATTCGGGATTAATCGCTCCATGCAAAGTGACCATATTTATCATTATGTTGCAGGAGAAGGGTTTAACAGCTATGATCCTTCAAGAAGAATTTGTTACTACTATGATTCAAATAATCTAACAAAGTAATTTGGGGGATAGGCACATGGAAGTTACTTTTTATTGTATGTCAGTATTGTGTAATGATAGGGGTTTAATTTTTTAGGTTTTTGAGATTTAAGCGAGTTACCTCTGGCCTTGTCAATCGACAAGGCCAGAGGATTTAATAATTTGTGTATTAAGCCTATGAAGGGGACGTCAAGTGAATGAAAAAAAGGATGCTTTTGATGATTATTTTAGCATTAACTATGTTAGCCTTAACCTCTTGTATCCAAAATAAGAATACAAGTCAGGAATCCATATCCAACAATTCTTCTGTTAGCAACGATGCCGATATCCAGCCGAAAAGCATCGAATTGGTGACAAAGAAAAATTATAAAATCAATGATGAGATTCCTATAGGCAATAATGCCGATATCATTGCTAAACAGGGAGAATTTAAAGCTAAAGCCTTTGGCCGCCCTGAAGCTACTTTACTTGGAACAGATGACAATGGCAATATCATTATCTTTAATTCTGATACGGAAGATATAGAAAGGGTAGATTTAGACGGGAATATTTCTATAGTGATGAATATCATGCAGGGACGCAAGAACCATGTTTATACTATAAAAAAACGGGGAGATATAGTCGCCTGGTCCGAATGCCCTCATGCCGATCAAGATCCTGCAACCGATCCTACCAACGGAGCGGATTGGGCCTTGTATTATGCCGACCTCAAGACAAAAACCATAACCAAAGTTGATGGATATAAACCAGGAATAGTGGTTCCGGAAAATGCCCAGTACCGATACCTCTGTCCCAACCAAATCAGTATAGCGTCGGATTACATCACCTATTGCTCTTGGGAACATAATCCGGATGGCGAAGTTACCAGTGTGATCAAACTATATACCATATCTACCGGTAAGTTGGAAACCCTTGACTATCTCAATGAAGATCTCACCAATCATGCCTTTGGAAATTCCAATGTTTCAGGCGACAAGGTAGTCTGGTGCAAAGCCTTGGTAAATCCTGACGGGACCTACACCGGCCACTCATATTTGTACGATATAAAAACCAAGGTCAAAGCAAAACTGGTTACCGATGAAAATATAATCAATCCCCGAATTAGCGGTAACTATATATACGCGGAAGGACATCCCAACAAAACCTTTTATGATGCCGAAGTGTGTATTTATGATATCGACAAGAACGAGTGGATTTATAAGATCAACAACGGTTATTCACTGTATAAATCGCGCAAAGATTACTATCTAACAAGTTTACAAGAATTCGAAAACTATCTGCTATGGAGTTCGGGCATCCCTTGGGGAATAACAATATTTAATCAGGAAGATAACAAGCTATATAATCTTGTTCCAGCTCCTGATGGAGTGAAAGTTGATGAAATTAAATATCCTCAACTCTTGGATGGAGGATTGTTGATTTGGCGTGATCTAAAATATGGAGAAACTTTTGGTAAAGATAAATTCACTTTTAGATATATTCTATTGAAGTAATCCATGATGGCTGCTTTTCAAGCGGAAAGTGTAGTGCCCCCTTTAGTCAAGACACGAAAACAAGGAGATAAGCTAGTCTGGCCCGGAGCAGAAAAAGGACGAAGAAGAAAAACCCCAAAAGCCCGATGGGCGCCGCGACACCGATGCTGACTTTAGCAAGAAAACGTACCGGGGACAAAGACGTGACGGAACTCTGTGGGAAAAAGTAGTTTCGTGGTTTGGCTATAAGCTTCATCTTGTCCGAGACAAACAAGCGCCGGGAGATGGCCTTCGGGGGGTTTGAAGAGGACCGGAAAACCTTGAAATATCGCTGTCCGGCCCGGCATTATGGGTTGGAGTGTAAGGGAATGAATCAGTGCTGTGCAACCGGATGAGTGCGCATTCCCCTGGAGGAAGACCGGCGGATCTTCACCCCACTGGCGCGGTCCAGCTACAAATGGGAGAGAACCTACAAGAAGCGTACGGTCGTGGAAAGAGTGAACGCCCGCCTGGACGAGGCCTTTGGGTTTGAAAAACACTTCATCCGGGGCCTGCAAAAAATGAAGCTGCGCTGTGCATTAGCACTAATCGTGATGCTGGCGATAGGGGTGGGCCGGATAGGGGAAAAACAAGGAATAAATATTAGGAATATTATCCACTTGTATTAATGACATCGAAGGTTTATACTATGTATAAACAAGGAAGGGGTGAAAATCATCATGCAACCTCATGTGCAAAAGTGGGGCAATAGCTTGGGGATTCGCATCCCTTTAGCGCTGGCCCAAAAAATCGGCCTTAAAGAAGGCACACCGGTTGATTTAGAGGCAAAGGATGACGCAATTATTATCCGCCGCAAACGTTACAGCCTGGAACAATTGCTGTCCCAGGTTACGCCCAATAATATTCACGGCGAAGTAGATACAGGAACTCAGGTTGGGCGGGAAATATGGTAAACGAGGTGGAAATGTATATTCCTGAACGGATGAGGAAGCCATTAAACGGGACGAGCAGTTCGACGGTTACTACGGCATCCAGACCAGTGAGAAAAACCTGAGTGCGAAAGAGGTGCTGGACACCTACCACAACCTCTGGAAGATCGAAGAGTCCTTACCTGTCATGAAATCCACCCTGGAGGTGCAGCCGGTCTTCCACTGGACGGAGCCGCGGATCAAAGGACACTTCGTAGTTTGTTTCCTGGCCTTCCTCCTTGCCCGCACCCTGGAACTCAGGCTGCAAGATGCCGGAATCAAGGCTTCTC
>JABUEW010000204.1 GCA_013314855.1 Bacillota bacterium
ATTTTATCATTTCTATATCTTCAGGACTAAATGTCCTACCTGAAAATGTTCTATTAGTATTGTTCATGACTTGATTACCTACCTCCCCCAAGTCTACTATACAATACTAATCTTGTACGTGTCCAACTCGGTTTTGCGAAAATATTTTTTTGCTACTCTCTATAACTCTTGTTTTCTCTTTCTTTTAAATTCGTGCTTCATCTCTGTTGGGCACTGATAGTTTAAATTTTAGGAAATTTATAGCATTATCTATAAAAATACTTTTTACAAAAGATCAGATACCATATCTCAAGCCTTGCACCTACCTTTTGATTTTATAACCTCCACACATGATGTCAAGGATTTGCTTCGTCGGACTTACGTCCGTCCGAGGCATGGTAGCCTTGCGGATATATGAGCCCTGAGGAGTTTCACAAAGCATTCATGAGTAAATTGATGAAAGCAGAATCTTTTGTAGGATAATTTCTATAATTAGGGGGCCAGCCTGGTAGCACCATCATATGATAATGTATTTTATCCTTCCTTTTCATGTTATTTCCCTTTTTTCATGTCATTTCTCCTTATTTGCATATTATCTAAAAAAGGATGGGCATGATCCTTCTACCTGCCCATCCTTTCATTTTATGTTTGTTTTTATTGCATAATTATTTATTTGCCTGGATTTCTGCTTTCACTTCATCGGTGATTTCCTGCCCTCCTTGGGACAAATACTGCTTTACAAAACTGTCGAAATACACTTTAATGGTCTTCCCTTCCGTGTCCCCCATTATCATCTTAGTATAGGCCTCATGTTCCAGCTTTTCAAGGAAGGTGCCCTTCTTTTCCATGGTTTTGGTGATGCCGGAGAAATCAGAGCGGATAAACTTGACATTAGAGTTATAGAGAGACATCATGCCTATGGTGTAGCCCATGGAATTGGACCAGTCTTTCATGCTGGCATAAGGGTTATCGCTGCTCGCTACTACCTTTGCTGCATCTGCAATAAAAAGGTTATAAGGAATATCCCATTTACAAGTAGTTAAACTTTTTATTTCGTCACGCGTTATTTCCCCTTTTGCATAACGATATGCTAGGTAAGAACATTGCAAAATAGAGTCCGCTCTTAGTGGAACCACACTTAATGGAGTATACGCATTATTTACTGCTGCCGCTTCTTCTATATCTTTTTGGTAATATTCTTGTTGCATATGATAACAAAAATCATTAAGTGCATAGATAAAATATTCTGGATGCTTTACCTTTTTGCTAATTACTCCAATTTGATAACCTGCTGGATTGGAAGCTCCACTAATGTAGTTTTTACCTTTTTCTTTTGGTAACGCAAAAGCAATCCATTTGGCTTTGGGATTATTTACCACCGTATCAGTCATATATGACCAACTTAACCACCAAGGCCCAAATAACATCCCTGCTTCACCATTTGTAACTTTCTGCTTATAAACATCCTCATTCCATGTAGCAAAATCCTTTGGAATAATACCCTTTTTGTACCAGTTATTCAAAAGTTCAAGAGCACTTACCGCTTCAGGCATCAACGAACCGTAAATCACGCTGCCGTCACTCTTGACACGCCATTGTCCAGGAGTTGCACCATAGTTAGTAAATATATCAGCTAGGGAACCTATACCTCCATCCGCGCTGTTATACCTGGAAAGTATTATTAAGCCTAAGGTATCATTTTTTCCATTTCTGTCAGGGTCGTTATTTATAAATGCCTGTGCCACAGTTTCAATATCGACTATGCAGGTGGGTTCAGGTAATTTTAAATTATCCAGCCAATCTTTGCGCACCCATAATATTGGACTTGAGTCACCAAGGCCTGTTGCTTTTGGTATACCATATATCTTGCCTTTTTTGGTAACTGCTTTAATATCAACATTATCAGCACTTGCAAATGTCTCTTTTATAACAGGATCAACTGTCTTATTATACAGGTCTGTAATATCAGCAAGTAAGTCGGCTTTCACAAGAGCATCATATTGTGCATATTTCACTTCAAAATAATCAGGTATATCTCCTGAAGCAATTGCCATATTCAATTTCTGGTCAAAAGCTTCTCCCGCAGCTGTCCACAGTACCTTGGGAACTAAGCCAGTATACTTTGTAAACAATCTGCTACGAAGGTTGTCTTCGTCCGTCTGCCCCTCGGGCAGCGTGTATCCTACAGGTGTTTTTAATATTGTTGTGTAGGTAATTGGCGGATCAAATATCCTAACGTAAGGATTACCTTCAACACTCTTATATGATGCTTTGCTAAAATCAATCTCATGTATAGATTTAGCCGCTTCCGCAGAAGATAATTGTCCAGGTTCAGTTGACGATGTCACCTTTTCTTTCGTCGTTTTAGCACAAGCAGTTAGAGATAATACTATCGAAGCAACGAGTAAAAATAATAAAATCCTTTTCATATGCAAAACCTCCTAAAAATTTTTAGTATTAATCTATTTAAACTTAAATAGATTCAAAAGCTTTTAATTCAAGGTAAATATTAATTATAATTCGATTTCATTGTGACACAAAACAGTAATTAACTCCTTCGTATCCACGGTACAATCCCAAAGCAACTCCGAAAGCAACGCAAGGCTTATGTGCAGATCGCACTCCCACATACCGTCTTCAACCAGTGCAGTGATTATTCTGTCCTGAATAGGAGAATCTGCTATCAAATGTATAATCTGCTTAAGCTGCTCAACCTGCTCCAGCCAATAGGGGGCTGCATAACGCCAGTAAAATGTGCGCTCATGGTTGCGCTTCCGAATAAAATGCTTATCCGCCCTGCCCATTATGTGTACACCCTTCTGGTGCTCAAACTTGTCCCAATTAAGAACGGTGAAGCCTTTGAACACCGCACCAAAACGCTCCCGAGCACCCCGCACCGCCAGTAGTTTGCGGGTATATTCGTACGTATGATCAAATGTTTCAATGTTTTTTGGATCATAATGATAGGGGAAGCTGCCTGCATCCTCCCAAACAATCCAGACATTAGGATGGATGGTGGAAAACTTATTGTATTCATTCTTAATTGAGGTAGCATGTACTCCAAACTGTACCCATAAATCAGGATAACGAGCAAACAAGGCGTCGCAGATTTTGTTTACCCAGTCAACCACAAGCTCAGAAATGGATTTCCCACCTATGATGGTATCGTTCGTTTCGGTGAAAGCTTGAAAATATATACCGTCACAACCTATAGGCAGATACTGCTGCTCGTATGTGTCTATGACATACTGCGTCCATTTTGTAATCTCCGCGGGATCTTCCGGATTCACCTGTTGACCCCAGCCCCATGAATAACCCCATACGATTTTTACCGCCTTGCTGTGGGCATATTCTACTACCTTGCGGGCGTTTATGGGAGCATAATCATTCCATATCACCAATGTGTTGAGCTTAAGTTCACTCATGTGGTCGATATAACCCATATAGTCATATATTACGTGCCCCCACGACCAGAGTCCACGGTGCTCAATAAGCGGATAGCTGCTTTTTTCAAAAGGCAATACTGCGTCCATAAAGGGCGCATAACGTTTGTTGTAATGATAACCATGATATTTCATTTCGTGCTGTATGTAATAACGCTGAAAATCCTCCACAGCGTAAAGCACGCCCGCAGGGTCGGCACCCTGTAGCACTATCATACTGCGCTCTGGATTTCTTGGGTTGGCATCAACCCTTATGCTATACCCTTCTCTTTGCGTCTGTGGCTTAAACCAACCCTCATTGTATAGCATACGGAGATAACAATTGTCCGCCATTGTTCCGATGAAAACCAAATTATCCTCGCCACACATGTCAAGTCGTTCGTCAGAGGGTGAAATGGTTAGTACGTATGGCACATATTGTTGTATCAGACCGTAAAGCCTGTCGATCGCCTGCTGCTGCACTCCCTCATAGATACCGTATACTATACGGTATCTATTGTTGCCATATTCAGTGTAATTCATGCCATGTCTCCTTTCTTATATAGCCCACTTTGTCTCGCGAACTGTATACCACTATGTGTGAAGTATCACAACGGCCTCTTAAACTCATTATCCTTCTGAACCGTTATTACACACCATCAACGCATATATAGTCATAACATTTACAATATTCTCGGTCTGTGAAATATACAAACACATTCATGTGCACTTTGAGATATTTTTAAAGTGTTTGAAAGTTTCATTTATATTTTATCCCTACGAAATGTCTTTGCATATGGACGATTTTGTCGGAAAATTTGTCTTTTATTGCAATTGATTGGTCAATAGCAAGACCTATGCCCTTACCCGAGTTGGTAGTAGATTTTAACATGTCGTTAAGCTCGTTAAGTTTACTGTCGCTTATGCCCGCGCCATTATCTTGTATGGCTATAATAATATCCTGATTTTGTTCT
>JABUEW010000205.1 GCA_013314855.1 Bacillota bacterium
CGTTTGTAATCTTATCGGTGGAAACCTCGAGCAGGATTTCTCCCTGTTCCACCCTTTCCCCTTCTGCCTTATACCACTTTGAAACCGTTCCCTCTGTCATGGTCAGTCCGAGTTTCGGCATTGTCACCAATTGAGCCATTAGATCTAAACCTCCTCGTAGATTAAAAGATATCCGGCAAAATAGTTGTTAATTGAGGAATATACGTAATTAACATTAGAATCAATAACCCCGCTAAAAAGAAAGGTATTGCGGATGCCACTGTCCTTTCGATCCTTTGTTCGGCTATATCATTTCCTATTAATATGGCGGCTCCAACCGGCGGTGTTAATAATCCAAGACACAGATTGAACACCATAATTATTCCGAATTGTAGCGGTGTAACTCCTAATTTTGTGACTAGCGGAACCAGCACGGGTGTTAAGATTACTATTGCTGCATTCGCCTCCATAAGCATACCAACTATCAGTAGTATCAAGTTAATCAATGTTAGGACGATAAACTTATTACTGGTCAAACTCAAAATCAAACTGGATATCTGCTCTGATAAATGGGATGTAACGACTATCCAGCTGGAAACCTTAGAAGTAGCCAGTATAATCATAATAGTTGCAGTACCAATCGCAGAGTCGGTTAGAACTTTATACAAATTGTCGAAATTCAAACCTTTATATATAAAAGCTCCCACCACAAGGCCGTAGATAACTGCAATAACAGATGCTTCTGTGGGCGTGAAAACACCACCAAAAATTCCTCCCAAAATTACAACAGGCATTAAAAGACCCCACATCCCTTTCTGAGCAGTTATTAAGATTTGCTTCATCGTTGCCTTCTCATGTTTCGGAAACTGTTTCTTTTTTGAAATCATATAAGATACAATACACAAGACAATTCCCAGCAATACCCCGGGGATTACGGCACCGAGAAACAAATCACTTATAGACATGGACAATGCAGCACCATATACTATGAGTGGGATGCTGGGAGGAATGATTGGCCCACATACTGATGCTGAAGCTGCAAGTGCTCCTGCAAAGGATGAGCTATAGCCTTCTTTTTTCATGGCCGGTATTGTGAGTCCTCCTATCGCTGAAACTGTTGCTACCGCCGAACCTGAGATGGCAGCAAAAAACATTGATGCAACAACAGTGACCATAGCAAGGCTCCCCGTAACCCAACCGATTATAGAATTGCAAAAATCTATTATCCTCTTATTTATACCACCTTCATTCATTAGATTACCTGCCAGTATAAAAAAGGGGATTGCCATTATAGGGAAAGAATCAATTCCGGTAAAAAACTTTTGCGGAATTACTATCAGAGGGAGATTCCCTTCATAGAGAAGAGCCAGCATGGATGATATCCCCAGAACATAACCTATTGGCACTCCAAGTATTGTAAACACAACTATCCCAAGAATTAGAACACCGGACATATCCTGTTCAGCCTCCTTTCAGATGACCCCGTAAGTATAACCCAATAGTTCGCTACATAAATTATAATTATCCTTCTCTTCATAGTAATGCTATTCTCCATCTGGCATCACTTAGTTTGTAGACAATTTTAGTTCATAAAGCATTTAAAGATATTAATTGTTTGCTATCTCCTTTTTCGGAAAAAGCTTGCAGAAAATGTCCTCCAGTGCATATACCAGCATAAGTATACTTCCAACCGGTATTGCCAGATATGCCCATGACATAGGAATTCTAAGTCCAGTCGATTTTTGTTTTTGAGTCATAGCTGCAAGGTTAAAACCATATCTAATGAGAACAAACAAAAATGCAATTATTAATGAGTAAAGCAAAAGTTGTATAATTTTTTTTAAGTATGGAGGAAATTTATCAATAAAAAACTCAATATTCATATGCTTGTTTCTTCGTGCAGCAACGGCCGAGCCTAATAAAACCAGCCATACAAATGTATACCTAGCTAATTCTTCCGACCAAGCATTGGCTGAACTAAAAAGGTATCTTAATATAACCTGCAGAAATATAGATGCAACCATTACGGTAAATAACAATGCCATTAACGCAAGTGAGATCTTTTCTGTCCAGTCCAGAAGTCTTTTCACCCTGTTAATCATATCTCTTACACACCTCCAAAGATAACCAGTAGTAATGGAATGTTAATACATTCCATTACTACCGGTAACGCGGCTTTACTATTTGACGGCCCTTATTGCATCTGCAATCTCTTTGAGCTCAGGAAACTCTTTATCAACAATATCTTTAACCTTTTCTTCAAAGCTGCTTATATCCGGCTTTATAACCTCTACACCCTTTTCCTTAAACTTTTCAATAAAGTCTTCTTCTTGAGTCAATATAAGCTGAGTTCCCCATTTTCCAGCCTCGGTTGCCGCTTCACTGACAGCCTTCTGAATATCTTCAGGCAGACCTTCGAAGAATTCTTTATTGAATATAAAGAGGTCGCTACTATACACGTGTTTGGTCTCTATCAGATAAGGGCATACTTCATAAAACGCTGATGAATATGAGAGGGACAATGGGTTTTCCTGAGCGTCCACCGTTCCCTGTTGTAATCCTGTGTATACCTCAGTAAAAGCCATGGGGGTAGGAGTTGATCCCAGCATTTCCCATGTTTTTAGGTATACTGCAATCGGAGGTACACGTATTTTCAATCCTTTTACATCTTCAGCAGATTCTATTTTTTTCTTACTTGTAACATATCTGGCACCGCGATGACTGGGGCCAATAAGTTTAAATCCACCTTGATCCCCTATCTTATCAAGCAGCTCCTGCCCGATCTCACTATACCAAACTTTTTGGAAATGGTCCTCATCTCTGTATAAGAATGGCACAGCGTCTATGTTTGCCAGACTCGCATAAGCTTCTATGGTGCCGATGCTTTCCATAACAACTTGTACAATCCCCGGCTCAAGACCTTCAATGGTGTCTCTCCAGTCCCCAAGGGTACCTCCGGAATACACCTCGACTTTTACCTTTCCTGATGTCTTTTGCTCAACAAGCTCCGCAAATTTGTGGCAGATCTGATCCCTTGTATCTCCAACGGCTGATACATTTGCTAATTTAAATACCATGCTCTTTTCTTTGTCGGCATTCTGATTTGCGTCATTAGTATCGGTTTTTGAGTCGCATCCGGTCAGCACCGTGGTTAAAAGAATTAACGCAATCAGTATTGCCATTAATCCCCTTTTCTTTACCTTCATTAACCTCTACCTCCTTAAAATTTATACTCTCAAAAACCCTTAGGGTTTTCGATGTATATGTTTAGAAGTGTGAGCTTAACTCATACCTCCAACATCCTTCGGATACTGACTTCTAATCGTCTAATACTCGGCTCCATGCATAGCCATATACGGCTGCATTCCACCTTGAAATACCCAATGCAAATTACTTTTCGATATCTTTTTTGGTTCAATGCATTGAGTATCCTCCGTCTACGGTGATCAATGACCCTGTAATGAACTGGGCGTCATCAGAAGCTAAGAATACTATCAGTTCACCCAGTTTCTTGGGATCACCTGCTTTATTTAGCGGTATTTGCTGCATTATTGCATTCTTTTTATCCTCTGCTATATTTTCTGTGAGGGGAGTAACATGATAACCGGGTGCAACCGCAATAGCGTGTACATTAAATGGCCCAAGTTCTTTAGCCAATGCTTTTGTCAAACCAACAACCCCTGCCTTTGCAGTTGAATATGCACCTCTACCTAACAGTCCCCCTCCTCTTAGCCCAGCTACAGAAGAAATATTAATTATTTTCCCGCTTTTTTGTGCAATCATATTTTCAATAACCATTTTGCAACAATTAAAAGTACTGTTTAGGTTCAGGTCTATTTGCCTTTTCCAACTCTCTTCTGTAAGCTCCCTAAAACCCAATACTATCTCCTTACCACCTCCGGCACAATTCACTAATACATCTACCTTATCAAAATCAGAATATATAATTTCCCCAATTTTCTGGACTTCTTTATAATCGGTTACATCTACTTTATATGTCTCAACTCTGGTACTATATTGCGATACTTGATTCTTCACTTTGGCTAACCCTTCTGCATTTATATCCAACAAAGCAAGGTTTGCTCCATTCTTCGCCATTGCTTCCGCAATAGCTGCACCCAGACCACTAGCTCCGCCTGTTATAATTACCGTCTTTCCATCCATCCTCATCATTTTCACCTCTCCCTCTTATTAGTTGGTGTTCAGCAAAGCTGAACCCCTTGATTTTATTTGATTTATAATAACTGGAAACAAGTAACTTCACCTCCCAGCCTCCAAACCTGCTAAAATAGTGATTTAGAAAGGGGATGAGGTCATTTGT